>NZ_JBCOJC010000002.1:39503-102271 GCF_040925905.1 Enterococcus sp. 2201sp1_2201st1_C11_2201SCRN_220225 | reverse complement strand
GTCTAGCTTTAGGGTCTACTACTGGTTATGCACTAAACCCCGCCCGTGATTTTGCCCCCCGTCTAGTTTATGCCCTATTGCCAGTTCCTAATAAAGGAGATGCCCATATGGATTATGCTTGGGTACCTATTTTAGGACCAATTGCGGGTGCATTCTTAGCTTGTCTTGTACACGCTATACTTTAAGAGCTTTGAAAGGAAGTAGATCTATGACTAAAGTAATGGCAATAAATTCAGGAAGTTCTTCCTTGAAATTTAAATTATTTAATATGCCAGAAGAAACGGTAATTACAGAAGGAATGATTGAACGAATTGGTTCTGTGGACGCCGTGTTTAGCATTAAGTATCAAGGAGAAAAAAAAGAACGACAAACACCGATTAAAGATCATCAACAAGCCGTTCAACTAGTCTTAGATACTTTGTTGGAAGAAAAAATCATTAACTCATATGAAGATATTTCAGGCGTTGGTCATCGGATTTCTCATGGAGGAACGTATTATCAAGATGCTACATTAATTGATGAACTAGTGGAAGCGCGAATTGATGAGTTAAGTACATTATCACCACTTCACAATCCAGTCAATTTAATTGGCATTCGTTCATTTGAAAAAGTTTTGCCTCATGCTAAACAAGTGGCAATTTTTGATACTTCTTTCCATCATACGATGCCAGAAAAAAATTACATGTATGCATTGCCCTATGAATATTATGAAAAATACGGTATTCGTCGTTATGGATTTCATGGGCCAAGCCATCAATACGTTTCAGAGGAAGCGTTGCGGTTAAATCCATCAGCTCATAAAGTGATTACTTGTCATATCGGCAGTGGCGCCAGTATTGCAGCGATATTAGATGGAAAGTCCGTTAACACCTCCATGGGCTTTACTCCTTTAGCTGGTTTAGTCATGGGAACGCGGACTGGCGATATTGACCCACAAATCATTCCTTTCATTCAAGAAAAAGAAGGACTTAATCCTCAAGAAATCAAAAATTTAATGAATAAAAAATCTGGGCTTCTTGGGCTATCAGGAATATCAAATGACTGTCGTGACGTCGAAGAAGCAGCGATGACTGGAAATCCTCGCGCTAAATTAGCGCTAGATGTGTTCAGTCACCAAATCATTCATTACATTGGTGCTTATGCAGCAGATTTAAATGGTTTGGATACCTTAGTATTTACTGCGGGGGTAGGAGAGCATTCAGCAACGATTCGAAAAATAGTCTGTGATTCGTTAACTTATTTGGGATTATCCATTGATGAAGATAAGAATCAAGAAAATGCTTTGTTTATTGAAGATGAAAAGAGCATAATAAAAGTACTGGTTATTCCGACCGATGAAGAGGTTATTATTGCTCGAGATGTTATGCGGGTTGCGGAGCTTTAATTTTTAGATTAGCTAATGTTGTAGTAACTAGTTGGAAAAAGGATGCAAGTATTGGTTTCTTGAATTGTTCATAATAGGTAAAAAAATTTAAATACTTGGAACAGCAATCGCAGGGAACGGGGTGAAAATCCTCGACAGTCCCTTTCTACTGTAACATGGACGAACGCTCATTACTCACTGAGGTAAGACAACTTGGGAAGAGGAGCAAGTAGGATGAAGTGAAGTCAGGATACCTTCGATTGTTGGAACTGGGCACCATATCAGGGAGAACTGTCCAGCATCCATTTCTTTCGACGTACTTGTAGGCATTAGTATGTTTATTTGGAATATGGCTGCTGGAGACACTCAATCTGAGTGTCTTTTTTGTACTTTTAGATAAAAAGGCGAAGCAAAGTCGTAGGAGGAAAGAGAAAATGAAAAAAATTGTTCAAGGGTTAGCGGTCACAATTTTAATGGGGCAAGTGTTGGTCAACAATGGGCTGGCGGTTTATGCAGCCGAAACAAGTGATTCGACAGCGGTAAGCACTACTGAGACTACAAGTCCGGAATCAGCAGAAACTACCACGAATGCAACGACTAGTAGTTCAGTTGTGGAAAATGCTCCTGCTGTAAATGACACGACACAGACACCACCGGCTACTAGTGATGCAGTAGCACCTAGTCAAAAGGTTCAAGAACTGATTGATGAAATAGGAAGAATCAATCTTTCTGCATTGACGCCAGAAGACCAAACAAGCATTAATCAGTTAATTGATCGCTACAATCAACTCACTGACGAAGAAAAAGCTCAAGTAACCAATGGGAAAACCTTGCAAGAAGCAGCAGAGAGTTTGCAAAAATTACTAGCAGAAGCCAAAAGTACCGAAACAAAGACCATCACAATTTCTGTAGAAAAATTTGTCTTAGGCCAAGGGTATGTGATGGAACCTATGGAAGTTCAATTAACAACCGAGATGAATTATGCACAAGTCTTAGATGACGTTTTTGCAAAACAAGGTCTGCAATACAGCCACACGGGAACGGTGGGAAGTAATTTCTATCTATCGGGAATCGAAAATGCGGACAATGGTCAAACCAAAGTGCCCCAAGAACTCATTGATTTTAGCGGGAACGACGCATTGAAGAATGCGACAAATCAATTCGGTAGCACTTTGAGAGAATTTTCTTACACGCCTATGTCTGGCTGGCTGTATTCCGTTAACAACGACTTTCCCGGTGTGGGAATGGGTAGCAAAAAACCGGAAGACGGAGATGTTTTCCGGGTTCAATTTTCCCTAGTTGGTTACGGAGCGGATTTAGGGAATGGGGGAACAGGCACCTTTGCGATTGCGGATAAATTGGCTTTGACCAAAAAAATTGGGGAAATCAATCAAGACGCGGCAGCTTGGCAAGCCCAAGGGACTGCTTATCAAGCAGCCTATCAATTTGCCATGACCCAGTTAACGGACTTAACGGCTAGCCAAGCTTTGGTGGATCAAGCTTTGGCAGGCTTGGACAATCCGGCAACCACACCTGAAAAAGATCCGGTGGAAGCCGTCAAACAATTGATTCAAAACTTAGGTGAGATTCATGACTTGGCACAAAAGCAACAAGTTCAAGAAGCTAGATCAGCCTATGATGCGTTAACCAAAGAAGAACAAGCACAAGTGGGTAAGGAATTAGTGGCTCAATTAGTCGCCGCAGAAAAACAAATTGCTCAATTAGAAGATCAAAAAGCCGCAGATGAAGTAACGGACGCAATCGCAGCTTTACCCGCGATTGATCAATTGCAACTAAGCGATCAAGGAAAAGTTGCGGCAGCTAAAAAAGCTTATGACACGCTAACAGCTACGCAAAAAAAATTAGTGAACAATTACGCCACTTTAGAAGCTGCTATTAAACAAATGGCACAGCTTCAAAGCACTCAAGACGTTGTTGCTGCTTTGAAACGGACGTCTCAAAACATTGAATCCCGGGGAAGTATAGGCGAATGGTCAGCTTTAGCCATGTCCCGCTCTGGCTACCCTGCTTCTGAAGCGATGCGGGAAGCGACTTATAAAACCTTAGCCGAACAAATATTACGAGTAAATGGAAACTATGGCAGTCATAGTGGTCAAGTACCATGGACTGATGCCCAAAGACAAGTCATTGGGATTTTAAGTCTGGGAGGAGACCCTACCAATATCAGTGGCTTTAACTTGATTAAACTTTTAGTAGAAGAAGATATCACAGGGACGATTAACAATCAAATCTTTGGTCTCATTGCGTTAAGTTCGAAAGATTATCAACTTAAAGGACAGTCTGAGCAAATTAAGAATCTGATTGATTTACTTGTAAAAGCTCAATTAAAAGATGGTGGCTGGGCACTCTATGGCAATGACGGCGATATTGACTTAACGGGGATGGCGTTGTCGGCGTTAGCTCCTTATAAAGAGCAAAAAGCAGTCGCAACAGCCATCGAACAAGGGATTGGTTTTTTGAAAACCAATTTAACTGCTGATGGGGATTTTTATGTGGAACGTTGGTATTCAGAAGGGCCAAATACCAATAGCCAAGCTCAAGCAATTTTAGGCTTAGCCGCTTGTGGGGAAGATGTAACGAGCAAAACCTACACAAATGCAGAGGGCAAAAATCCTGTCGTGCGATTATTAGAATTTCAAATGGAGGATGGCAGCTTTAAATATCTTATGACGGATACTGAATCAGATCCCATGGCTACGGATCAAGCAGCCCATGGATTGAGTCAGTTTCTCTTCCAACAAAACAACCAAGGAAACATCTATGATTTTGCTAAAAATCCAGTGACCGCCTTGCCTCAAGATGAAAATGAAGTAGCAGCCCAAAAAGTGACGGATTTAATCAACGCATTGCCGGCACCTGCTGATGTGACCTTAGACGATCAAGAAGCAATAAATAAGGCAAGCTCAGAATACAAATTGTTATCACCGGAAGCAAAGGAATTGCTGACTTCTGAGACTTTAAAAAAATTACAAGGCTGTCAAGAGCGCTTGTATCAATTAGAAAGTGACCAACAAGCGGTGGAAAATGTTATCCAAAGCTTAGAATACATGAAGTTATTGGATCAAATGAATATGTGGTCATTGTCTTATCAAACCTTTGTTACCAATGCCCGCCAAAGCTATGAAGCTTTGACCGCTAACCAAAAGGCCTTAATCAGTGACGAGTTACTCGCCATCTTAAACAAAGCAGAAAAGATTATGGCGCAACTAAAAGCCGACGAAAAAGCGGTGAAAGAGATAACAGAGGCAATTACTGCTTTACCGGAAGCGAGTGAGTTAACTATGGCTGATATTGACCAAGCTTCAGCAGTTGCTACCTTATACGATGGGTTGAGGGATGAATTAAAAGACCGGCTAGCGGCTGAGTTAGTGGAAAAATGGCAAAAAGTGAGTCAGCGTTTAGCGGAATTAAAAGCTGATTTGGCAAAAGCCCAGGCAGTCATGGATCAAATTAAAGCTTTGCCTGCATTAGCAGAGTTATCCTTAAAAGACCGAGGCCAAATTGACGCGATTGCCGAAAACTATGAAAAACTCACACAAGACCAACAAGCCCTAGTCGAAAATTATGCCACATTGACGAAAGCTCAAAAGCGCATGGAAGAATTAATGACGCAACAAGCCAGCTATGAAAAAGTACTTCAAGAAACCAATCAATACGTATTGAGTCTCTTTACCAACTATCAACCGGATTTCAACAATGAATGGTTGATTATGGATTTGGCACGAAATGGCTATGATCTGAATAATCCACTCTTTAAAACCTATTACGAAAATGTCGTAAGTCATATTCAAGAAGTAAAAGGAGAACTTCACAGAGCAAAATATACGGAATATTCTCGTTTGGCGTTAGCATTAACGGCTATCGGAAAAGATGCCCAAGACGTAGGCGGGTACAATTTATTTGATTATTTAAGTGATTTCAAAAAAGTTACTTATCAAGGAGTCAATGGGGCCATTTTTGCTTTGATTGCAGTGGATAGTCGCAAAGATTATCAGTTTACCAAACCAGCTGGAGTCAGTGAATATACTACGCGAGAAAAATTAATTGATTTTCTTTTGCAAAAGGAATTAAAAAATGGTGGCTGGAATCTCTTCGGTGATGAAATCAGCATTGATTTAACCGGAATGGCCTTGCAAGCTTTGGCACCTTATCAAAGTGACAGCCGGGTAGCCGCTGCCACACAACGGGGGTTAACCGCTCTTTCAAATGAACAAAATGAAAATGGTACTTTTGGAGATAGTTCCACTGAAAACGTGGAAGAAGTGGTCCAAGTCATTACCGCTTTAACTGCATTAGGCATTAACCCCACTGAAGATCAACGTTTTGTGAAGAAGTATGATTTACTCACTGCTTTAAAGAGTTTCCACGTAGCAGGTAGTGGCTTTATGCACGTTTTACCTGGAGGAGAGAGTAACGGTGGGGGCGCTCCGGGAGAAGTGGACGGCATGGCCACGGAACAAGGAATGTACGCGTTAATTGCTTATGATCGCTTTTTACAAGATAAAAATGCCCTTTACGATATGAACGATGTCCCAGTTGCAGCCGACCAAGATGCAGCCAAAAAAGTAACGGAACAAATTAAAGCATTAGGCACCATTACAAGTTTAGATCAACGCAATGCCGTAGCTTCTGCTCGATTGGCCTACGAAGGATTAAGCCAAAAACAACAAAGTCTAATTGAACAAACGGTCTATAATCAATTGCTTCAAGCAGAAAAAAACATTGCGCAATTGGTAGCAGCAGAAGAAGAAAAACAAACCCAAGCAGAAAATCAAGCAGCCGCAGGAAAAGTGATTCTGGCCATTAATAAGTTACCAGAACCAGCTTTCATTCAACTACAAGACGAAGGCCAAATCGCTTTGGTTCGCAAAGCCTATAATCAATTGAGCCACGCTGCCCAATCTTTAGTGACAAATCTTGACAAGTTAACGGCAGTAGAAGCCGCATTGCAACACTTAAAACAAGCAGATGCAGTGATTGTTCCTAAGCCAGTCGTGGATACGCCAACTAGTGGAAGTGGAAAAGGCAATGTTCCTTCTATTCAAGTAATGAACGGTGGTTCAGGAAGTCATACGGGAACGACTACAAGACAAAACCCACAATCTCTTACCAACGTAAGCACCAATACTCAATCCGGAAAGCCTGCTACTACTAGTAAGGCAGCGACGCCAAAGAAAACTGCTGAGAAAAAAGCCGCAGATTGGCAGTTTGAAGGAGAAACCTATGAACCTGCTACAACAAGTAGTCAGAAAAAAGCGAAGACTAAAGAAAAAACCACGGCACAAAAAGTACCAGTTGCAGTGGAAGTCGCAGGGGTAGTAGCACTTGGCACGGCCGCTAGCGCAACTGGTTTCTGGTTTTGGAAAAAACGGGCTTAAAAGAGGAAAGGAAAATGGGGATGAAACGTCTAACGGTTAGCATATTAGTATTATTAACGGTCTTCTTATCTGCTTGTAGCACTTCTCAAGCAGATAAGTCCACCAAAAAAGTTACGCCATTGTCTTTGGAAACCCAGTTGCCAGCAGATGGTGTGATTAAAAAAGAACAACTGGCTACCATTGTGGGCAAAGAAGAGACTTATCGCTTTACCGGGGAGCAAGATAAGATTCGCTATACTTGGTTTTATCCTGGACAACAAGTCCAAAATCCGGTGACGCAAAATTTACGGGTAACCTTTGGAAAAGAAAATTTGGATGCCATTAAAAAGCAAGCCAATCAAGCCCAAGAAGCGTTAAAACTGCACATTGAAAAAATGGAGCTGGCAGGAACACCGGAGTTAGCCATCACCTTACCTGTGAAGTGGTCGGTGGACAAAGCTTTGTTAGTCAGAGAAGTCAAAGGTAAGCTCAAAGCGGTCAAAGGGGCTAATCTTACTTTAGAACAAGGCAAAACCACAACTTTGAAATTCCGGGTTTTAGAAAGCGATGTGGATTACTACATCGTAGCCGGAAGCCAGTCAGAAACGACGAAAGAGTCCACAAACACCCAAACAGTAGCTAGTGAAGCGAGCCAGGTAACCTCAGAGGATGCACAAGAAGGTACTAGTGACCAAGAAGTCACAACCACTTCAACTGAGGAGGCTGATTCAACAGCAGGTGTTGCAAAAGACCAAAATGGAATAAGCCAGCAAAATCCAACAACTACCGGAGAACCCTCCACAACTGGTCAAAATGAGGCCAACCAAACGGAAACTGTTCCAACCCAAGACGCAACGGTGACATTGTCTATTTCTGCTAAAACCATTTTGAATAACTGGGATCAATTAGCCAAAGAAAAACAAGGCTTCGTCCCACAAGATGGGTGGATTTTAGCACCTACAAAAGTCAGCTTAAAAGCTGGTGATTCGGTTTATGATTTGTTAGTACGGACCACAAGAGCCGCAGGGATTCAAATGGAAGCCAGTTGGACCCCGATGTATGATGCCTATTACATCGAAGGCATTAATCAACTCTATGAATTTGATTGCGGGGGACTGTCCGGTTGGATGTTCCAAGTAAATGGCTGGTTTCCCAATTATGGTTGTTCCAAATACACAGACCTCCATGATGGCGATGTGATTAAATGGGAATACACTTGTGATTTAGGCCAAGATCTTGGGGCAGCGAAATAAGAAGGGAGCAGAGTAGCAAAGACTATTCTGATTAGATGATGAACAAAAAAAATGATGCCTTTATACAAGCCCATCCCGGGATAAATTTTTTATACTACGCACTGGTGTTAGGAATCAGTATGTTTTGTTTGCATCCAGTAATTTTACTGTTGTCTTTAGGCAGTGGGTTTGCCTATGGCGTGCGGCTGAAAGGCTGGCGAAGTATGGGCAGTTTATTTGGTAAGTTTTTGCTACCGGGGATGATTGTGGTGGCTTTGGTCAATCCAGCTTTTAATCACTATGGAGTGACCCCGTTACTTTATTTAGAAAATGGGAATGCCATCACTTTGGAAGCAATTGTTTATGGTGTGGCATTAGCACTGGTTTTAGGGGTGAGTCTAACTTGGTTTAGTACTTATAATCTGGTGATGACCAGTGATAAATTTATTTATCTTTTTGGCAAAATCATTCCCGCAAGCTCCCTGATTCTTTCCATGGTTTTTCGCTTTGTGCCGAAATTTCAGAACCAGCTGAAATTAGTTCGCAATGGACAAAAAAGTATTGGCCGAGATATGCACAACGGCCGCTGGTGGCAAAAGATTAAATATGGAGTGACCACCTTTTCGATTATGATCACTTGGGCGCTGGAAAATGCCATTGAGACCGCGGACTCCATGAAAGCCCGGGGCTATGGCTTAAAAGGGCGGACGGCTTTTGCTATTTATCGCTTTGATTTTAGAGATGGATTTTTACTTGGTTGGCTAGTCGTGACCAGTGGCGCATTTTTCTTAAGTTGGGCTAAGGGCAGTCTTTACATCAGTTATAATCCTCAGCTGATTATGAAAGGCTGGCCGGTAACGTTTGGTAGCGGACTTGGATTTTTGGCTTTCTTTTGTTTGGCCAATCTGCCTTTGTTTTTAGGACTATATGAAGACTATCAATGGCACAAATTGACCAAAAAGGCGGACCACAGCGTAACCGTCCCTTATTATTTTTCAACTGGAGGCCTTTGTGATGACACTCGTAACGATGGAAAACTTTGATTTTTATTATCCGGAAGCAAAAACTGCCACGTTAAAAGATCTTTCCTTAACCATTGAAGCGGGGAGTTTTAATGTGTTATTCGGTAAAAGCGGCAGTGGTAAAACCACACTTTTACGGCAGTTTAAACCAGTTTTAGCGCCTTACGGAAAAGCTTTTGGACAAATTTTATTTGACCAAAAACCCTTATCTCAGTTGAGTACTCGTCAACAAGCTAGCCAAATTGGTTTTGTTTTGCAAAACCCCGATAATCAAATTGTCACCGATAAAGTTTGGCATGAGTTGGCATTTGGCTTAGAAAGCTTAGGTTATGACACTCCTACCATTCGGTTGCGGGTAGCGGAAATGGCGTCTTATTTTGGCATTCAACACTGGTTTGAAAAAGATGTGCGCGAGCTTTCTGGGGGCCAAAAGCAATTGTTAAATTTAGCCAGCATTATGGCCTTACATCCGCAATTATTGATTTTAGATGAGCCGACTTCGCAACTGGATCCCATTGCTGCCAGTGATTTTTTGGAAACTCTTCAAAAAATCAACCGGGAAATTGGCACAACCATTTTAATGACAGAACACCGTTTGCAAGATGTTTTACCCATGGCCGACCAAGTTTTACTAATGGATCAAGGACGTTTAGTTGCCGCAGCACCCCCAAAAGAAATCGGACACCAATTGCAAACCAGTCAAGGAGATCTCTTTGTGGCTATGCCGGCTCCCATGCAGATTGCCGCAGCTTTTACTCCTGAAAACTTACCTTTAACGGTGAGAGAAGGGCGCAATTGGCTTAGTGAATTTTCCCTAAGTCCTTTAAAAAAAGCCGCCGAACAGCCCCAAAAGAGAAAAGATGCGATGATTGAAGTAAAAGATCTGTGGTTTCGTTACGAGAAAACAGAGGCTGATGTGATCAAAGGACTGTCACTGAAAGTTGCCAAAGGAGAGTTTTTTGCTTTAGTCGGTGGCAATGGAACCGGTAAAAGTACCAGTTTGTCCTTAATCAGTCGGGTGCGCCGGCCTTATCGGGGAAAGATTAAACTGGCAGGGCGTGCATTAAACAAATACAGTGATCAAGAATTGTACCGTAATTTCTTAGGCGTCTTGCCACAAAATCCTCAAAGTTTGTTTGTGAAAAAAACGGTTTCAGAAGATCTTTTTGAAGTCATTGATGGCCCTAAAGAACAAAAGAGCGCCGCTTACCAAGCATCCATGAGAAAAGATCAAGCAGTAGCAGGAATTTTAGAGCTGACTCAGTTAACCGAGTTGGTGGATCGCCATCCATATGATTTAAGTGGTGGAGAACAACAGCGCTTAGCCTTAGCAAAAATTTTATTACTACGACCGCAGATTTTGCTTTTAGATGAACCGACAAAAGGTTTGGATGATTTTTATAAAGCCCAATTAGGCGAAATCTTACTTCAGTTGAAAGCACAAGGGGTGACGATTTTAATGGTTTCCCATGATGTGGAATTTGTGGCGAAATTTGCTGACAGCTGTGGCTTATTCTTTAATGGCAGCGTCGTCTCTAGTAAATCAGCCCGGGATTTCTTTGCGGGCAATAGTTTTTATACCACTGCGGCCAATCGCATGGCCCGCAACTATTTTCCAGATGCAGTGACTGTAGAGGATGTGATTGAATGTCTCAAAAAACAAAGGATTTCTTAAATGATTTTTACCAAGATCACAAATTCTCCGCAAGCTCACCTACTTTTCAAGAGCCAGCCAAAAGAAGGAGCGAGGAGAGTGAAATCGAGGAAATTTGGCAAACCCCAGTGAAGCAAAAAAAAATTAGCCGCCGGACGAAAGTCGCATTGTTTATTTTGTTTTTATTAGTGCCAGGGGTGATTTTTTTTGGCATGAAAATTGGTGACCGGCATTATTTGGTAATCAGTTTGCTTTTACTAGTTTTGGCGATGTTGCCTTTTTTTATGATTTTTGAAGATCGCAAGCCTCAAGCAAGGGAATTGATTGTGATTGCGGTTTTAGTAGCCATTGCAGTAGCCAGTCGAGGCGCCTTTTTCATGTTGCCTCAGTTTAAACCGGTGGCTGCCATTGTGATTATTAGTGGGGTGGCCTTTGGAGCAGAAGCCGGTTTTTTAGTAGGCTGTTTAACCGCTTTGGTTTCCAATATTTTCTTTAGTCAAGGGCCCTGGACACCTTGGCAAATGTTTGCTTTTGGCATGATTGGCTTTGTGGCCGGGCTGTTTTATCGACTAGGTTGGTTAAAAGCGACCCGAACTTCATTGTGTATCTTTGGTTTTTTTAGCATTTTCTTTATTTATGGTTTGATTATGAACCCTGCGTCTTTGTTGATGTTTACTTCAGTGATCAATGTGCAAGCGTTGATTGCGGTCTTTATCTCGGGCGCCCCTATGGATTTAATCCATGCCATTTCCACGGTAATTTTTCTAGGGCTATTAGCCAAGCCTTTCTTGGAAAAGCTAGCACGGATTAAAAAGAAATACGGTTTGGTGGAATAAAGCGAGGTTTTTTATCTGTTAAAGATTTTTGGTAAAAAAAGGAGTGCTGGTGAATTTTCACCAACACTCCTTTTCCATTTCAATTCTTCTCAGCTGCTACAAAATAGCGTAAAATCGTCTTCGCTTTTTCTGGAGCAGTTTTGCGTACATCGGTTAAATAGATTTCCCGATGCTGATAGCCCCGGCGCAAAAGTCCCTGTTCTGCCACAAGTTGATCCATTTTCGCAAAGCTTTCCGGCTCGGTATCAAAGAGGCCTTTGTGGAGAATTTGCACAGAAGGGCCATCGGTAATCTCGATTAGTTGCACCTCATCTAAATAGGGATGAGGCTTTTTAGCTTTCGCGGTATCTCGGGCAGCTTCAACCCATTCTTCAGTCACAAAATCTGGTTGCCGCAACATGATCTGATAAGTAAAAGAAGACTTGTCTGTTAAATCTTTAGGGTTAGTGGTACTCCACAAGCCCTCTAAAGGAAAGACCGTGTAATCTTCAAAGGGATAGTGGGCTTGCCAGTCCATAGATTGGGCCATTTTTTTGAAGTTCATTTTTATCGGGTAAGCTAAAGCGTACAGTGCGCTCACGTGTGTGGCAAAGTCTGCTTCGTTGGGATCACCAGCACCTTCAATCATTAAAAAACGCTGTTTGGGAATTGTTACGTATTCCGCTTTGGTTTTTGCTTTATAAGGCTCATGTTTGCGCCATTCATATTTCATTTGTTTTCTCCTTTTGCATTGACCGTGGGGGAACCGATGGTAATCGTTAACGAACCGATATCACTGATTTCACATTCTACTTTGTCGCCAGTTTTCAACCAAGCGGGCTTTTCCATACCTAATGCCACACCAGCAGGAGTTCCGGTAGCGATAATATCACCGGGATAAAGGGTCATACCAGCAGAAAGAGTAGCAATGATTTCCGGTACTTTTGTGATCATTTCATCTGTGGAAGCATTTTGACGGATTTCCCCATTTACTTTACAAGTGACTTGATGAGGTTTTGTGATATCAAAGGCATCTTTAGTGACAATCCAAGGACCCATTGCACTATAGCCGTCTAAAGATTTGCCTTTGAGCCATTGTTGGTGGCGTCGTTGAAGTTGGCGCGAGGAGAAATCGTTAAAGACACTGTAACCAAATACATAGTCTAGGGCGGTTTCTGTCGAGACGTCTTTGGCTTCTTTGCCGATAATCACCGCAAGTTCTGCCTCGTAATCCAAATGAGAATCCAGGTCAAAGCGGGGCGTTAAGTATGCCTGATTTCCTAAAAGATAGGCTGCGCGTTTGCTAAAAAAGACTGGAGGATTTTGGCGGGCGGCCTCGGTAGTTAACACACGACCAGTCTCCACTGCATGGGCGGCATAATTCACCCCGACACATAAAATCTCTTGGCGACGGCGGTCAATTGGCGACAATAACTGCACACTGGACAATGGCATTCCTTTTGTGGTTGTAAAAGGCAATGGGTCTTGCAGTTTGGTTAATTCTTCTGCCGTTCCATTTTCCAAAAAGTCTACTAAATCTTTGTAGTCACTCTTTAACCAGTCATTGACTGCATAAACTTGTTCATTTTGAATGAAACCTAAAAGTGTTTGCTGGTCTTTTTGATAGTGAACAAAACGCATAAAATCCCTCCAAAATGAGAACTGTCTGGCTCCCGATTTTTCTTTATTATAGCATTTTGCTGGGGAGAATAAGGCAAGTCAGCCGGCTTTTCTTGCTTGGAGGCAAAACAGAGTATATAATGAGAAAGAATTTTTTTGACCACTGAAGGTTACATACATATAGTAGTAGAAAGGATAACCAAATGATTTATTTTGATAATAGTGCCACCACGCCCATCCATCCCCAAGCTTTAGATACATACGTGAAGACTAGCCAGCGGATTATCGGCAATCCAGCGAGCCTGCATGACTTGGGCAACCAAGCCAATCGCTTGTTGCAACAAGCGAGAAAACAAATTGCCGAATTACTGCAAGTAGGCCATCATGAAATTTGGTTCACTTCTGGGGGTACAGAAGGGGACAATTGGGTCATTAAAGGCACGGCTTTAGCCAAAAAACAATACGGCAATCACTTGATTATTTCCGCCGTGGAACATCCCGCCGTTCGGGAAGCAGCCTTCGAATTAGAAGCACTAGGCTTTGAAATCAGCATTGCCCCGGTGGATAAGCAAGGCTTTGTAGATGTTGCCGCTCTTGCCAAACTGATTAAAAAAGAAACGATTTTGGTTTCTGTCATGGCAGTGAATAACGAAATCGGTGCCATGCAACCGATTCAAGCAATCTCTGAAGTTTTAGAAAGTCATCCTAAGATTCATTTTCATGTGGATGCGGTACAAGCTATCACTAAAGTTCCCCAAGACAAATGGCTGACGTCTCGAGTGGATTTTGCCACCTTTTCTGCCCATAAATTTCATGGACCTCGAGGCGTGGGCTTTATTTATTGGAAAGAAGGTCGTAAATTGACCCCACTTTTAAGTGGTGGCGGCCAAGAAGACAATCGTCGCAGTGGTACAGAAAATGTGCCGGGAATTGTGGCCATGGCTAAAGCATTGCGTTTAAGTCTGGCTAAAAAAGCAGAAAGACCAGAACACGTGGCTACGCTGAAGAAGTATTTACAAGAAGCACTAGCTAAAACTCCTCAAGTGACGATATTTTCCGGGGAAGCAGATTTTGCACCCCATATTTTGACCTTTGGCTTTAAAGGAATCAGAGGAGAAGTCATGGTTCACGCCTTGGAAGAAAAGCAGATTTATACCTCTACTACCAGCGCTTGTTCCAGTCGCAGCAAGACAGCTAGTTCCACATTAGGCGCCATGGCAGTCCCAGAAGAAGTAGCCACTTCAGCGGTACGAATTTCGCTAGATGAGAGCAACACGATGGCGGAAGTGGAACAGTTTTTAATCATCTTCCGGCAGTTAGCGGAAAAATTCGCTAAAATTTAATTTAGATAAAAGGAGCAGTTCACAATGAACTTAAATTATACGGAAATTATGGTGCGCTATGGGGAACTTTCTACTAAAGGAAAAAACCGCCGCAGTTTTATCATGCGCCTTGCAGAAAATGTTAAAGGGGCTTTAGCAGCTTTTCCTGATGTCACCGTGAAAGGCGACCGGGACCGGATGCATCTGTATCTCAATGGTACCGATAGCCAGCCGGTTATGGAACGGTTGACCAAGGTCTTTGGTATTCAAAATTTTTCTCCTAGTATCCGGGTGGAAAAAGACTTAGATGTGATTATTGCTACGGTGCAAGAATTGATGAAGAGCATTTATACCGGTAGCGAAACTTTTAAAATCACCGCCAAGCGCAGTGACCACGATTTTGTGCAAACTTCAGATGAGTTAAACCAAACATTGGGTTCAGCAGTCTTTCAAGTTTTACCAAGTATTAAAGCCCAAATGAAACGGCCTGATATTAATTTGCGGGTGGAAATTCGTCAAAATGGCGCTTACCTGTCCTATGAAACCATTCAAGGCGCTGGTGGCCTTCCTGTTGGCACCAGTGGTCGGGGCATGTTGATGCTATCAGGCGGGATTGATTCGCCGGTGGCTGGTTATTTAGCCATGAAACGAGGCGTGGAAATCGAAGCGGTGCATTTTGCATCACCTCCTTACACCAGTGAACAAGCTTTGCAAAAAGCCAAGGATTTAACTGAAAAATTGACACCTTATGTGGGCAAGATTCAATTTATCGAAGTACCGTTTACGGAAATTCAAGAAGAAATCAAAAAACACGTGCCTCAAGGGTATTGGATGACCATTACCCGCCGCATGATGTTGCGCTTAACGGATTTAATCCGGGACATGCGCCGAGGTTTAGTGATTATCAATGGGGAATCTTTGGGACAAGTGGCGTCTCAAACCCTGCAATCTATGATGGCGATTAATGAAGTTACCACCACACCGATTATCCGCCCGGTGGTAACTATGGATAAGTTGGAAATCATCGACATCGCCCAAGCCATTGATACCTTTGAATTGGCCATTCAACCCTTTGAAGATTGCTGTACGATTTTTGCTCCGCCTCAACCAAAGACTCGTCCAAGTTTAGAAAAAGTGCAATACTACGAAAAACGCTTGGATATTGAAGGAATGATGGCCCGTTCATTGGCTGATTTACGTATTTCGGAAATCATTCCCGGACAAAACAGTCACCAAGAAGCAGAATTTGCCGATCTATTATAAATTGTAATAGCACTACCGCCAAAACCTCATAATGGGCTTTGGCGGTTTTTTGCCTTTAGAACAGTCTTTTCCCAGCTTTTAATAGGGAGTGCTTGGGGGATGAAAACTATTGCGTGATAAGTAGGTACGTGATACACTAACTATGTGAAAAAACGAACAAAGGAGCCTCCTATGGTTGATGAATTAAATTTAAAAAACGTACCTAAAGCTACGGCTAAGCGCCTGCCGTTGTATTTACGTTATCTGAACATGCTCCAAGACTCTGGGGTGACCCGGATTAAATCCAAAGAATTCAGCGAGATTACTCAAATTCCTTCGGCCACCATTCGTCGAGATTTTTCTCATTTAGGTGAATTGGGCCGTAGCGGGTATGGCTATGACGTGGCTTATTTGATTGAAGTTTTCAATCAGATTTTAAATACCGATGAAGAAAAACGGATTGTTTTGGTAGGCTTTGGTAATCTGGGGAAAGCCTTGGCAAAAAACAATTTTCGCCGCAATAGCAATTTGAATATTATGGCAGTCTTTGATGATAATCCTGAAGTTTATGGGCAAGAAATTGACGGTTATCTCGTGCATCCTATGAGTGATTTGCAAGAAGTGGTGGCAGAGTTAGGCAGTACAGTGGCGATTTCTACTGTGCCTAGTCAATATTCTCAAGACGCTGTGGATCAAATTGTGGATGCGGGCATTACAGCGATTCTAAATTTTGCTCCTGATCGAGTGGAAGTGCCAAATAACGTTCACGTACAATACATTGATTTGACCACGGAGTTGCAGACGTTGATTTTCTTTGATCAAAATTATCAGAAAAAAGCCTAATGTAGAGCTGAAATCAGACTTTCTTATCCCAACACAAGTCACAGCTTTCATCATCCAGTGTACCGATGAAACTTCAATACCAACTCTTTGAGGAAAGACGGCCACGCTTTTTTGTCCGATTTACAAAGGGTGTAGCAGTTTGACTTTCAGAAATTTCCATTGTAGAATAAGTCAAGACGTTGAACAAGAGGAGTAGCTGTAGATTGCGGTTTTAGAGAGAGGGCGGCGCTGGAAAGTCCTTACCCGCTTCAGTGAAGGTAGCTTGGGAGTCATTGATCTGAAATCAGTAGGATTAAACGCTTCGTGTCCGTTAACACACGCTAGAGAGGCAGGAATTTTTCTGCAATTTAGGTGGTACCGCGCTTTTAAGCGCCCTAAGATTTTTCTTAGGGTGCTTTTTTTGTAGTGTAAAAGGAGGAAAAGAAATGACTGAAAACTTATCAACTAAGTACAATCCGAATGAAGTCGAAGCTGGCCGTTACCAAAACTGGCTGGATCAAGACTTGTTTAAACCTAGTGGCATTCCTGATGCCAAACCTTATTCCATCGTGATTCCACCGCCAAATGTCACCGGAAAATTGCATTTAGGCCACGCTTGGGATACTACCTTGCAAGACATGCTGATTCGCCAAAAACGGATGCAAGGCTACGATACTTTATGGTTGCCGGGGATGGACCATGCGGGGATTGCTACCCAAGCAAAAGTGGAAGAAAAACTCCGGGAAGAAGGCATTTCTCGTTATGACTTAGGTCGGGAAAAATTTGTGGACCAAGTTTGGGCTTGGAAAGGGGAATACGCCGATCACATTAAAGAACAATGGGGCAAAATGGGCTTGTCATTGGATTATAGCCGAGAACGTTTTACCTTAGACGATGGCTTGTCCGAAGCAGTACGGAAAGTCTTTGTAACGTTATTTGAAAAAGACTTGATCTATCGGGGAGAATACATCATCAACTGGGATCCCAAAGCTCGTACTGCTTTATCTGATATTGAAGTCATCCACAAAGATGTGGAAGGAGCTTTTTATCACATGAGCTATCCTTTGGCAGATGGTACTGGGGTAGTGGAAATCGCTACGACCCGACCAGAAACCATGCTTGGGGATACTGCGGTGGCTGTTCATCCTGAAGACGCCCGCTATGCCCACTTAATTGGCAAGACGGTTATTTTGCCATTAGTGGATAAGGAAATCCCAATTATCGCAGACGAATATGTAGATATGGAATTTGGAACTGGTGTAGTGAAAATCACTCCGGCCCATGACCCGAATGACTTTGAAGTCGGTAATCGCCACGATCTTCCTCGGGTCAATGTGATGAATGAAGACGGCACGATGAATGACTTAGCGGGCAAATATGCCGGCATGGATCGCTTTGCGGCTCGGAAGATGATTGTCAAAGACCTAGAAGAAATCGGTCGCTTGGTGAAAATCGAAAAAATGATTCATAGTGTCGGACATTCCGAACGTACCGGTGTGGTAGTAGAACCGCGCTTGTCCACCCAATGGTTTGTTCGCATGGCACCATTAGCACAAAAAGCCATTGACAATCAAGGAACTGACAACGCGGTGGAATTCTTCCCGCCCCGTTTTGATCAAACCTTCTTGCGTTGGATGGAAAATGTCCATGACTGGGTAATCTCCCGTCAATTGTGGTGGGGCCATCGGATTCCGGCTTGGTACCACAAGACCACGGGTGAACTTTATGTAGGCATGGAAGCTCCTGCTGATAGTGAAAACTGGGAACAAGATCCCGATGTTTTGGACACTTGGTTTAGTTCTGCGTTGTGGCCATTTTCTACCATGGGCTGGCCTGATGAAGAAGCGCCAGACTTCACTCGCTACTTCCCAACCAATACATTGGTTACCGGCTACGATATTATCTTCTTCTGGGTGAGCCGGATGATTTTCCAAAGTTTGGAATTTACCGGCAAACGACCATTTAACAATGTCTTGATTCACGGTTTGATTCGAGACGAACAAGGCCGTAAGATGAGTAAATCACTAGGGAACGGCATTGACCCCATGGATGTCATTGAAAAATACGGTGCCGATGCCTTGCGCTGGTTCTTATCCAATGGCTCTGCTCCTGGTCAAGACTTGCGCTTTAGCTATGAAAAAATGGATGCAGCTTGGAACTTTATCAATAAAATTTGGAATGCTTCTCGTTTTGTCTTGATGAATGTAGAAGGCATGAGTGCTACTGACATTGACATTATCGGAGAAAAATCTGTAGCCGACCGCTGGATTTTAAGTCGTTTAAACGAAACCGTAGCAAAAGTTACCGAACTCTTTGACCGCTTTGAATTTGGGGAAGCTGGTCGCCAGTTATACAACTTTATCTGGGATGATTTCTGTGACTGGTATATCGAAATGAGTAAAGAAACCCTTTATGGAGAAGCCAGTCCTGCTCAAGTGACCAACAAGAGCATTTTGGTGTATACTTTAGATCAAATTTTGCGTCTCTTGCATCCAATTATGCCCTTTGTCACCGAAGAAATCTGGAGCAAACTGCCTCACGTTGGCACATCACTTGTAGTGGCCGATTATCCTGTGGTCCATCCAGAATTTGAGGATAAAACGGCAGAAAAAGGCATGGCTAGCTTGATTGAATTAATTCGCGCCGTGCGAAATATTCGCTTGGAAGTCAATACACCATTGTCCAGACCGATTACACTCTTGATTCAAACCAGTGACCAAGCCATCGATGAGTTCTTTGTGGAAAACAAAAACTATATCGAACGTTTCTGTAATCCAGAAGAATTGGTGATTTCCTCCACTGTTGAAGCGCCTGATTTGGCTATGTCTGCTGTTCTAACGGGAGCGACCATCTACTTGCCACTAGAAGGTTTAATCGACATCAAAGAAGAAATCGCCCGCTTGGAAAAAGAATTGACCAAGTGGCAAAAAGAAGTATCTCGCGTTCAAGGAAAACTGGCTAACGAACGCTTTGTAGCCAATGCACCGGCAGAACTAGTTGACCAAGAACGGGCCAAAGAAAAAGATTATCTTGAAAAAGAAAAAGCCGTGACCGAACGGATTGTGCAGTTGAAGGCAATTTAGTCCCGCGCGGTAGATAACAAACAAACCTTGTCTAGTTCGCCTAAAGAAACATGCGAATTGAACTTGCAAAGATAAGCCGAAACGCTTCCTAGATTCTTTCATGGAAGCGTCTCGGCTTTTTCCGGCTCCACTACAACAGGGGCGCTTCGAAAAACTGGAAGGGGACTTTTGTCCTAGCTTCTTTTTACTTGTCCTTTTCCTCATTTCATGGGAAAGTGAGTGTAAGAAGGAAAGCAGGAGGAAATGAGATGACTGGAAAAAAATTAACGGTTCCTCGTTATCAACAGATTGCGGTAGAATTGGCTCAGCGAATCGTGGACAAGCGCTATGTGGAAGGGGAGAAACTCCACGCTCGCTCCACCTTGGCTAGTAATTTTAACGTATCGCCAGAAACCGCCAGAAAAGCCATCAATGTGTTGGTGGACCTGGGGATCATGGAAGTCCGTCACGGTAGCGGGGCCTATGTCTCTTCCCGAGAAAAGGCCCAAGCATTTTTGGCCCAGTATCACGACGTTAGTTCGATTCAGGAGATGAAGCAAGAAATCCTACAGAGTGTGGACCGCCAGCAACAGGAGCTGGAGAATTTTTCTTCCCTATTAGACATTTTGGTAAATCACACCAAACGCATCCAACAGACCGCGCCCTTTTTGCCTTATGAGATTAAACTAGATGACAAAGCCCGGCATTTAAACGAATCCATTGGAGAACTGAATATTTGGCAAGAAACCGGTGCCACCGTGGTTGCGTTACAGCACGATGATCGTTTGTTACTCTCTCCCGGGCCTTATGCCAAATTTGAAGCTGGGGAGACAGTATTTTTTGTAGGGGAAGAGCTCGTGTATCAACGGATGGAACACTTTTTCTACCCGCGAGAGGACAAAGTTTAAGAAAAGGTTAAGAGAACAAAACACTAACGTAAAGGAGGTGAAATCGCTTTTGCTGGATTTCGCCTTCTTCCTTTTTTGACAAACTGACCACACGATGTTAACGTTGTGTGGTCAGTTTTTTTGATGGGACGTAAACAATGAATCTGTCGAGTTTCGTAAAAATGAAATAACCTATGAATATTATCTGAAAATAAAGGAGCGAGAATGTGTCAAAAGTAAAGGTAGAACATTTAACCAAAATTTTTGGGAAGAAACAGCATCAAGCCTTGGAAATGATGACCCAGTCCAAATCAAAAACGGAAATCCTAAAAAAGACCGGGGCAACGGTAGGGGTCTATGATGCCAATTTTGAGGTGGAAGAAGGAGAAATTTTCGTCATTATGGGGCTTTCCGGCTCAGGAAAATCCACGCTGATTCGTCTATTGAATCGCTTGATTGATCCCACCAGTGGCGAAATCTACATTGACGGGGAAGATATCGCCAAGATGGACGAAGAGGAACTACAAGAAGTTCGCCGCCACAAAATCAACATGGTTTTTCAAAGTTTTGCTCTCTTCCCTCATCGAACAATCCTAGAAAATACCGAGTTAGGTCTGGAATTACGGGGTATTTCCAAGGAAGAACGCCGGCAAAAAGCCGAGCAAGCGTTAGACAATTCCGGTTTGTTATCCTTTAAAGACCAATACCCGGATCAGCTTTCCGGTGGGATGCAGCAACGTGTAGGCTTGGCCCGAGCTTTGGCCAATGATCCGGAAGTGTTGTTGATGGACGAAGCTTTTTCTGCCTTGGATCCTTTGATTCGTCGGGAAATGCAAGACGAGTTGTTGGATTTACAAGAAAATGTGAAAAAGACCATTATCTTCATTACCCATGATTTGAATGAAGCCTTACGTATCGGAGACCGGATCGCTCTGATGAAAGACGGGCAAGTGATGCAAATTGGTACCGGGGAGGAAATTTTGACGAATCCGGCCAATCAATACGTTCGGGACTTTGTGGAGGACGTGGATCGTTCCAAGGTCTTGACGGCGAAAAATATCATGGAACCGGCAATTACCATGAATATCGAAGCAGACGGGCCAAATGTCGCTTTGAACCGCATGCGTAAAGAAGGGGTCAGCATGCTTTTGGCTGTGGACAAAAAACGTCAATTGAAAGGGAGCTTAACTGCCTTGAAAGCCTTAGAAGCACGGCAGGATGGCTTAGTCTTGAAAACGGTCATCGATAAAAACGTCAAAAAGATTCCTGAAGAAATGCTAGTAACCGATATTTTTGAAGTGATTAAAGATGCAGAAGCACCTTTAGCTGTGGTCGATGAAAATGACAAGTTAAAAGGTGTCGTGATTCGTGGGAGTGTGATTGAAGCCTTGAGCCAATCAGACAAAGAGGAGGTTGCAAACATTGGGTAATTTCTTACAACAAGCAATCCCGGTAGCAGACTGGGTGGAAACATTTACGGATTGGCTGACCAATACCTTTGCCGGGTTATTTTCTTTCATCCAAACCATTGGCCAAGGAGTCATGGACGGCGTCACCACTGTTCTCCTCTTTATCCCGGCGCTCGTCTGGATATTGGGCTTAACGCTCGCGGCCTTTTTCTTAGGAAAGAAGAAACCGGGCTTAGGTATTTTGACCTTTTTCGGCTTACTGTTTATTTATAATCAAGGGCTGTGGACCGATTTGATGAACACGGTGACTTTAGTAATACTGGCGAGCGTGTTATCTGTTTTGATTGGGATTCCACTGGGGATTGGAATGGCGAAGAGCGAACGGGCCAACGCCTTGATTTCTCCTTTACTGGATTTCATGCAGACGATGCCGGCCTTTGTGTATTTGATTCCCGCCGTGGCCTTTTTCGGCATTGGCATGGTGCCTGGGGTCTTTGCTTCCGTGATTTTTGCCTTACCCCCAACGGTTCGCATGACCAACTTAGGGATTCGGCAAATTCCTAGCGAGTTAGTGGAAGCATCGGATTCCTTCGGGGGCACCGGTTGGCAAAAGCTCATGAAGCTAGAACTGCCTTTAGCCAAAGGGACCATTATGGCCGGGGTGAATCAAACGATGATGTTGGCATTATCTATGGTAGTCACGGCTTCGATGATTGGGGCGCCTGGACTAGGCCGAGGCGTATTGTCCGCCTTGCAACAAGCCCAAGTGG
Source organism: Enterococcus sp. 2201sp1_2201st1_C11_2201SCRN_220225 (assembly GCF_040925905.1). NCBI lineage: Bacteria > Bacillati > Bacillota > Bacilli > Lactobacillales > Enterococcaceae > Enterococcus > Enterococcus sp. 2201sp1_2201st1_C11_2201SCRN_220225. The sequence goes on along the minus strand of NZ_JBCOJC010000002.1, from coordinate 79,673 downwards.
GGAATGGGTTTGTTAATGGCTTGGCCTTAGTGATTTTGGCGATTATCATCGATCGCTTTACCCAAAAATTAAATGCACCTAAACAAAAGAAAACGAGTCGTTTGTGGCAGACTACAAAAGGCAAAACCATTACCGGTATTTCCTTAGTAGCCGTAGTTGCGGTGATTATCGCCGCAACGTTTGGTGGTGGTCAAAGCAGTGCCAAAGGGAAGATTCATTTATCCTATGTGGAGTGGGACACGGAAATCGCCTCAACCAATGTGATTGCGGAAGTATTACGCTCAGAGGGCTATGACGTGGAGTTGACGCCTTTAGATATGACGGTAATGTGGCAGTCTGTGGCAAATGGGGAAACGGATGCCATGGTCGCAGCTTGGCTACCCACCACTCATGAAGCCCAATACGAAAAATACCAAGAGCAGTTAGAGGATTTAGGGGACAATCTAAACGGTGCTAAATTGGGCTTAGTTGTTCCTAGCTACATGGATGTGGACGCTATTGATGACTTGACCGATGAAGCTGGTAAGACCATTACCGGGATTGAACCCGGAGCCGGCGTGATGAAAGCCGCAGAAACCACGCAACAAACCTATGGGAATTTAGCCGACTGGCAAGTGGTGTCCTCGTCTTCCGGTGCAATGACGGTAGCACTCGGCAAAGCCATTAAAAATGAAGAGCCCATTGTCATTACCGGTTGGTCTCCCCACTGGATGTTTGCCAAATACGATTTGAAATACTTGGAAGATCCTGAAGGGACCATGGGTAGCGCGGAAAGTATCCACACCATGGCTCGTAAAGGCTTGAAAAATGATTTACCAGAAGCCTACGAGATTTTGGATGCCTTTCATTGGGAACAAGCGGATATGGAGTCTGTGATGCTAGCAATCACGGAAGGACAAACCCCAGAACAAGCAGCCAAAGACTGGATTGCCGCTCATCCTGAAGAGGTCACAGCTTGGACGAATTAGATACTGATTAGAAAAAGTAAGCACAAGTCCCCTATTTAGGGGGCTTTTTGCTATAATGGGGATGTCTCAGAAGGTAGAAATTGACTTAAAAAACGGGCTGTGGCACTTCATGCTAACGAGGTTTCGAGTTGCCGAAGCTGCAGGCCCCGCCTTCTAATCAAAGAATGAACTAAGATAGGAAATGGCAAAATGAGGTGTAAAATGAAAATAAACGATGCGATTGCTTGGATTCACAGCCGACTGCCTTTTGGTAGTCGGCCCGGCTTGGAACGAGTTCAGGCATTATTAGATTTGGTGGGCCATCCGGAAAAAACGGTGCCCACGATTCATATTGCCGGCACCAACGGCAAAGGCTCCACGGTGAGTGGTTTGATGGAGCTGATTAAGGAGTGCGGATTGACCGTGGGAACCTATACGTCTCCTTATGTCGAGTCGTTCAACGAGCGGATTGCCATTGACGGCAAACCCATAGCTGACGCTGACCTCGTAGCTCTAGTGGAGAAATATCGGCCCCTTGTGGAACAATTAGACGCCGACGAAGCAGTGCAGGGCATCACCGAGTTTGAGACCTTGACTGCCATGGCCCTAGATTACTTCCGGGAGCAAGCCGTGGACGTAGCCATTGTGGAGGTGGGCTTAGGGGGGCTTTTGGACTCTACCAACGTGGTGGAACCCATGCTCTGCGCTATTACCACCATTGGCCTGGATCACACGGACATCCTGGGGGACACGTTGGAAAAAATCGCCGCTCAAAAAGCCGGTATCATCAAGCCCGGGGTTCCTGTAGTGACGGGAAATATCTCCAGTGATGCTCTGGCCGTAATCGAAAGTGTAGCGACAAAGAATCAGGCGCCGATTTACCGCTTTGGCAAAGAATACCAAGTGGAGTATCGTCATCCTCACGAACAATGGGGCGAAGTGTTCGATTTCCACAACGAACAGGGAAAACTTGTGGACTTGCACACCTCCTTGGTTGGCCGTCATCAACCGGAAAATGCCGGCGTGGCGGTGGAATTGTTTTATCAATTTTGCCAGTTAAAGGGATTGCCCTTTTCTGCAAAAGACGTGCGCCAGGGCTTGAAACAAGTACAGTGGCCCGCCCGCATGGAGCGTCTGAGCCAAGAACCGTTGATCCTCTTAGACGGAGCCCACAATGATCACGCCATCAAGCGTCTAGTGGAGAACATGAAGAAAGAATTTAAGGACTATCAGATTCACATCCTCTTTTCTGCCTTGTCCACAAAAGACGTGCGGGGGATGATTGAGCAATTACTGGAGCTTCCCAATGCCCGGATTTATGTCACGACTTTTGATTATCCGAAAGCCATTCATCTAGACGATCACTTCACGGAACTGCCGGAAGATCGCATTACCGTGGTTTCTTTATGGCAGTTTGGTTTGGCAGAGATTTTGGAGAAAATGAGCGGCGCAGATGAGTTGCTTTTGGTCACCGGTTCCTTGTATTTTGTTTCCGATGTACGGAATTTATTGTTAGAAATGGGAGGAGATAGCGAAGATGATTAAAGGGGTCATTTTTGATATGGATGGCTTGATTTTTGATACGGAAAATCTTGTCTATCAAGCGAATCAAAAAGCTGCAATGGACTTAGAGATTGCCTTTAATAAGGATGACTATTTGCGTTATTTAGGCATTTCCGATGAAGAATACATTACAACTGCTCATAAAGATTACGATGAACGCTACGGCAAGGAGACAGTAACAAAGTTTATTCGCCGGGCCTATGCGTATACAAAAGAAATGTTTGACGCAGGATTAGTGGAAATCAAGCCAGGAGCTGTGGAACTGTTACACTTTTTAGAGGAGCAAAACATTCCCCGCATCTTAGCTTCTAGTAATAATCGGCCGGAAATCAATCGTTTGTTAAAACAAGCTGGACTTGCTGAGGATTTTCCACTGATTATTTCTGCAGATGATGTGAAGCGAGGAAAACCAGATCCAGCAATTTTTCTAGGCGCTGCGGAAATGTTGCAACTGCCACCAGAGGAACTCTTGGTCTTGGAAGACTCGGCCAATGGAGTAAAAGCCGCGATTGCCGCAAAAATTCCGGTGATTATGGTGCCAGACTTGTTGGAACCAGATGATAAGTTAGCCCAACAAACGTTAGCTGTTTTACCAGATTTACATGAAGTGAGAGACTATTTGGCTAAAAATTAGAGCAACAATCAATTGAATTGATAATTTGTAAGTTCTGAAAGCTCCCATTTGGGGAATTTCAGAACTTTTTTATACTCTTCTTGTTTTCATATAGTGTACTATGTATGTGCTGTCAATTCCCAAGGGAAAATTTAAGATGTGAATACTTCCTATTTAGGCTACGGCAATAGTGCTTTTTATGTAGCAGTGGGGCTGGTTGCTTTTTGTGGCTTTCTCCTGTTTTGTGTGGATTAAAAAATAAGCTTCAATCGTTATTTGTTTAGTTTAGCAATCAACCATAAGCGTCTGTTCTGGAGTAAAATCCTCTATTTTGGGAAAGAATAGCTATCAGCTAATTTTTGGAAATCTCGTCCTCCTTGCGTATTTTTTCTAAAGACGCCATTTTAGAAAAAAAGGAGTGATTTCATGCCCCGTTTAACCGAAAGTCTGCCTGCCACCAGTCGACCTCGTGAACGATTATTACAATATGGTGCCGAAGCTTTGTCTAATCAAGAACTCTTAGCCATTTTATTGCGTACTGGCAGTGGTCAGTTGAATGTATTGGATTTATCTGCTCGAATTCTCCAACAGTATCCCAATTTATTTGAGTTGAAATTTGCGACTAAAGAAGAATTGATGACTTTTCCGGGAATCGGGGAAGTGAAAGCCATCGAAATTTTAACCGCTATTGAACTAGGGAGCCGCATTCAAAAAGCCTTACAGCCAAAGCTGGGCACAATTCGCAGTAGCGTGGAGCTGGCTAGCCAGTTAATGGAAGAATTAAAAGATTATCAACAAGAACATCTTTTGTGTCTGTATCTCAACACCAAAAATGAAATCATTAAAAAAGAAACCCTGTTCATTGGCTCCTTAAATCAAAGTGTCGCCCATCCCAGAGAGATCTTTAAAGGCGCGGTGCGAGTGTCGGCTGCGCGCTTAATTGTGGTCCACAATCATCCCAGCGGCAATCCGAAACCTTCTCAGCAGGACCTGTCCTTTACACGACGTTTAATTGAATGCGGGGAATTGATGGGGATTGAATTATTGGATCATTTAATCATCGGTCATAATCGCTATTTGAGCCTGAGAGAAGAGGGATTTTGGAATAAATGAGTGTCTGCTTGTCATTTAATCCGAACATTTTCAGTAACGAAAACAGAAAGAATAAGCAATAAGCTTGCAATTCTCAATTTCTATGTGTACAATAGGTCTTGTAATTTTGTTTGCTCCATAGAAGTTTTTAACAACGAGTTATACCTCTATCGCATGCAAGGCAACGTTACAAAATTTTGAATGTGCTGACGCACGAGAGAGGATGTATTATACATGGAACACGGAACAGTTAAATGGTTCAACGCAGAAAAAGGCTTCGGATTTATCTCACGGGAAGACGGTAGCGACGTATTCGTTCACTTCTCAGCAATCCAAGGCGAAGGTTTCAAAACTTTAGAAGAAGGTCAAGCAGTGACTTTCGACGTTGAAGATTCAGACCGCGGCCCTCAAGCTGTAAACGTTACTAAAGACTAATATCTTAGAAAACGTACCGGTTCTCCAATTTGGAGGATCGGTTTTTTTGTATGTCGTTTCTTTTAAAGAACTTCAGCGCTTATTTTGGCTCTTTTACGCTGAAGTGGATTTCCTTTGCTATACTAGACCAGAAGGAGTGAGTAGGATGTCAATCATTGAATTAGAGCAGGTGGGCTTTTGTCCTCAACAGACGACCATTTTACGGGATATTACTTTTTCTGTGGAAAAAGGGGACTATGTGGCAATTTCTGGGCCTTCCGGTGGAGGAAAGAGTACATTATTAAAATTAATCGCCACCTTATTAACCCCAAGTAGTGGGAAAATTTATTTTGAGGATAAGATTCAAGGAGAGTACCCGATTACGGAATACCGCAGACAAGTCTCTTATTGTTTTCAACAACCTCAGCTTTTTGGCGAAACCATCGCGGACAATTTGCGCTTTCCCTTTGAAATTCGCCAGCAGGAGTTTGATAGAGAGCAGGTTTATCGTTTGTTAAAGCAAGTGGATTTGTCAAAGCAATTTTTGGACAAATCGATTTTGGAAATTTCCGGCGGGGAACGTCAACGGGTGGCTTTGATTCGTAATTTGCTATTTTTGCCAAAAGTTTTATTGCTAGATGAAGTAACTGTAGGCCTAGACGAAGAGAGCAAACAAATCGTACAACAATTAATCCGCGCTGTTCACCAAGAAGGTGTCACCATTTTGCAAGTGAGTCATGATGAAGAAGACCTTCAGCAGGCCAAACGAGAAATTAAAATTGAAGGAGGGCGACTTGTTCATGGACCAATTAGCAGTCAATAATCAGTCATTGCTCTTTGCTTTTTTGTTAGTCTTAATTGCAGTTTTTATCAGCTATCGAGAAAAATTAAAACTCTCCCGGGATATTTTCTACAGTATTTTTCGCGCCATTATTCAGCTGGTTTTAGTAGGCTATTTATTGAAATATGTCTTTCAAGTGGACAATCGCCTGTTGACCATGGTGATGAGCTTGTTTATTGTCTTTAATGCAGCTTTTAATGCCCACAAACGCAATCCCAATCAGTACAAACAATACTGGACGTCACTGTTGGCGATTTTTGTCAGTACTTATGTGACCATGGGGGTATTGATTTTATCCGGAGCTATTAAATTTATTCCATCCCAGATTATTCCCATTAGCGGTATGATTGCTTCCAATTCCATGGTGGCAATTGGTCTGTGCTACCGCAATTTGGCTAGCTTGTTTCGAGATCAACGGCAACAAGTGCTGGAGAAGTTAGCCTTAGGTGCGGATATGAAAACCGCTTCATTGCCGATTTTGCGAGAAAGCATTAAGGCCGCCATGCAACCCACCATTGATTCGGCAAAAACGGTTGGTTTGGTGAGCTTACCGGGGATGATGTCGGGCTTAATCTTTGCCGGGGTAGACCCAGTGCACGCGATTAAATACCAAATTATGGTGACCTTCATGCTTTTGTCCACCACTAGTCTGGGTTCGATCATCGCCGGATACACCGCTTATCGGAATTATTACAATGAACAACTGCAACTGCGTAGTGGTTTAAGTAAGAAGTAAGCCTAGTAATAGTTTTAAAATCAAAAAAATGTTTCGCAGCCGTAGCTACGAAACATTTTTTTAGGCCTCCGGTGCCATGATCATGGATAAAAGCATGGGATGGCGTTCGGTCTTATCAAATAAGAAAGGTTGTAAAGCGTTAGACATGGCTTCTTTTAATTTGTGTTCATTGACATCTGGTTGTTTCAACGCTTCTCGCAAAGTGCGGAAGAGGAGCGTTTGCGCTTCATAAATCATATCTCCAGATTCCCGCATGTAGACAAAGCCTCGAGAAAGGATGTCTGGGCCAGCCAGAATTTCTTTTTTCTTCATATCCACGGTAGCTACAGCTAAGACGAGGCCTTCTTCAGAAAGAATCCGGCGATCCCGTAAAACCACATTGCCAATATCCCCAATGCCGCTGCCGTCAATGTAGACGTCGCCGGCATTAAAGTGTCCAGCAATGCGAGCAGTGTCCGCTGTTAGTGCCAGCATGTCGCCATTTTCCATGACAAAGCAGTTTTCTTTAGGCACGCCGGTATCTTGGGCTAAGCCGGAATGGATTTTTAACATCCGGTACTCCCCATGAATCGGGATAAAGAATTTTGGTTTGATTAAACGGAGCATTAACTTTTGTTCTTGTTGGCCACCGTGTCCAGAAGTGTGGACATTATTTAATTTCCCGTGAATGACTTTGGCGCCAGCTTCCATTAAGAGGTTAATCAAATGGTTGACGCTTGTGGTATTTCCAGGAATTGGTGAGCTGGAGAAAACCACGGTATCATCAGGTTGAATGCTGATTTGTCGGTGCGTCCCATTGGCAATCCGACTAAGAGCGGCCATGGGTTCTCCTTGGGAACCAGTACATAAAATCATCACTTCATTGGCAGGGAGGCGTTTGATTTCGTTAGCTTCTACAAAAGTCCCATCTGGTACTTTGATGTAGCCCAGGTTTTGACCATTGACAATGGCGTTTTCCATACTGCGACCAAAGACAGCAATTTTACGCCCACAGGCTACTGCGGCTTCTGCTGCTTGTTGCAAACGAGAGATGTTGGAAGCAAAACTTGCAAAAATAATCCGTCCGTCAACTTTTTCAAAAATCTTTTGGATGGATTGACCGATGACTTTTTCTGATTGAGTGAATGTGGGAATTTCCGCATTGGTACTATCGGATAAAAGACAAAGGACGCCTTCATCGCCAATTTTTGCCATGCGACTGAGGTTAGCCGGTTCACCAACAGGAGTAAAGTCAAATTTGAAATCTCCAGTGTGCACGATATTGCCAGAAGGGGTCTTGACCACAATTCCTAGCGCATCAGGAATGGAGTGGGTAGTGCGGAAGAAGGAGACTGAGGTTTTTCGAAAACGCAAAACCGTGTCTTCGTTGATTTCATGGAGTTCCGCATCCCGCAATAGACCGTGTTCATCTAGTTTGTTGCGAATCAAAGCCATAGCTAAAGGCCCAGCGTAAATTGGCACATTGACTTGTTTTAGAAGATAAGGCACGCCACCGATATGGTCTTCGTGACCATGGGTGATGACTAAGGCTTTGACCTTGTTAATGTTTTGGACAATGTAGCTGTAATCAGGAATTACATAGTCGATCCCTAATAAATCATCTTCGGGGAACATAATCCCCGCATCAATAATGATGATTTCATCTTGGAATTGAACCCCATAGCAGTTCTTCCCGATTTCACCTAGTCCACCGACGCCAAAAACGCCGGTTTCGTTATTTTTTAAATTGAGTTTCATAAATTAAAACTCCGTCAAAGTAAACTCGGCATTTTCTTGTTCATATGCCAAGTGGTTTCCTTCTAAAGCTTGGATGAATTCGATATTGTATGGGGTATTGGCTTCGACTGCTGCGCGAGCCGCAACTTCATCGGTTGCTTCTAAATAAAGAACATGAGTTTGTTCCCGTTTTGGGTTCCGTACTTTGGTGTCTTGATAATAAACTTTGTAGATCATAATCTAGCTCCTTTAAATTTTTAGTAACGGCGCATGACAAAACACGAAGGACTTCCTTCGTCTGCCGGTATGCTTTTTGGTGACCGCTGGTGATTGTCGCCGAAAAGAGAAAGCCTTGTCTTTGCCTTCCGAATGTTTTGAAACTATTCAACCGTCCAGGATACCCGCAATGCGTGTACCACAATTTTCTTTATTTTAGCATAGTTAAGAAAAGAAGTATAGAAACCAAGTATCGTGAAAGGGTTTCCTTGTCTGAAAAGATGGAAATTTGGTGTTCTCTTAAAATTTTGCCTATGCTATAGTAAAGATATTCGCAAAATTCTGAGTCCGTCTTTTCTTATGGAAGTCTCACCCAGACATTAGGCAGTAAGGATCTTTGCACGAAGGAGGTTATTTAATGAAATTAATGTGGCACTACACTATGCGCTATAAGAAGCTGTTGCTTTTTGATTTTATTTGCGTATTCGGCTTTATTCTAATTGAGTTAGGCTTGCCTACGATTTTGGCTCATATGATTGATCAGGCCATTCCCACCGGCAACGGCTCCATGGTCAATCAATTAGGACTTTTGATGTTACTGGTAGTGGTGATTGGGGTTGTGATGAACATTATGCTGGGGTATTTTACCACCAGGATTACTACCAATATTGTTGCGGACATTCGCAATGATTTGTTTGAGAAGACCCAAAGTTACTCTCACCAAGAATATGAAGCCATCGGGGTTTCATCGTTGATTACCCGGGTGACCAATGACGCCTATCAAATCATGTTGTTTTTACAAAATATTTTGCGCATGGGCTTTATGACACCTATGATGTTTATCGTCAGCCTGTACATGATTTTCCGTACCAGTCCAAGTTTGAGTTGGTTTGTCTTAGGAGCTTTGCCATTATTGTTAGTGGCAGTCGTGGTCATCGCCAAGTTTTCTGAACCTTTGTCCACACGGCAACAAAAAAACTTAGACAAAATTAACGGGATTTTACGGGAAAACTTGTCAGGACTTAGAGTAATTCGCGCTTTTGTAAATGAAAAATTTGAAGAGTCGCGCTTTAACAAAGTCAACAATGCCTATGCGGAAAGTTCCAAAAGTCTTTTCCGGCTAATGGCTGTGGCCCAACCCGGCTTTTCTTTCCTTTTTAATATCGTCATGGTTTTAATCATTTGGTTTGGGACCAAACAAATTGATGCAGGGACGTTGCAAATCGGGGACTTGATTGCCTTTATTGAATACATCTTCCACGCTTTGTTTTCCTTTATGCTCTTTGCTTCGGTGTTTATGATGTATCCAAGAGCCGCCGTTTCAGCTAAACGGATTCAAGAAGCGCTGGATGCCAAAAGCCAAATTAAAGATTCAGCAAACCCGGTGACTAAAACAGAAACTCATGGCTATGTGACTTTTGAAAATGTGACCTTTGCTTATCCGGGACATGCGGAAAGTCCGGTCATCAGAAATGTTAGTTTTACCGCAAAGCCTGGAGAAACCGTGGCTTTTATCGGCAGTACCGGTTCAGGAAAATCCACGCTGATTCAATTGATTCCTCGTTTTTATGATGTGAGTGAAGGCCGGGTATTAGTTGATGGTATCGACGTGCGAGACATGAGCATGGAAGCATTGCGGCAAAAGATTGGTTATATTCCTCAAAAAGCCCTTTTGTTTTCTGGTACCATTGCCGAAAATTTGCGTTACGGCAAAGAAGATGCCACCAAAGAAGAAATGGAGCGGGCGCTGGAGATTGCCCAAGCTTCAGACTTTATTGCCGAAATTCCTGATGGGTTGGATGCTCATCTGGCAGAAGGGGGCACGAATTTTTCTGGCGGCCAAAAACAACGGCTTTCCATTGCCCGAGCAGTGATTCGCCAGCCAGAAATTTATATCTTTGATGATAGTTTTTCGGCGTTGGATTACCAAACCGATGCAAAATTACGGGCTCGCTTGAAACACGAAACCACAGAGTCTACGGTCTTAATCGTGGCCCAACGAGTGGGTACCATTATGCACGCTGATAAGATTATCGTCTTAAATGAAGGGGATGTGATTGGCATGGGAACCCATGAGGAACTCTTGCAAACTTGTCCGGTGTATTATGACATTGCCGCATCTCAATTATCAGAGGAGGAATTGAACCGATGAAATCATTTTCTTCTTTAACACGACTTACTCATTACTTTAAACCGTATAAAAAAGAGTTTTTCTTAGTGATGTTCTTTACGGTTTTAACCGTGGCTTTTAACGGGGCACTGCCTTATGTAGCCGGGTTGCCCACCACAGAAGTCACCCGAAATGTCGCTGAAGGCGTGGCGATTAATTTTGATTATGTAATCAAGTGCTTAATCGCCATCGCCATCGTAGGAATTGGCTATTGCGCTTCCCAACTCTTAGCCGGTTGGATGATTGCCAATGTGGTGCAAAGTGCCATGTTTGACCTTAGAGAAGACATTGACAAAAAAATCAACCGCTTGCCGGTGTCTTACTTTGACCGCAATCAACAGGGAAACATCCTTTCTCGGGTGACCAATGATGTGGATGCAGTATCTGGCGCTTTGCAACAGTCCTTAATCGGGATTGTCAATGCCATCTTAGGGATTCTCGTGGCGATTTCCATGATGTTTTATATCAATGTGAAAATGGCACTCTTAGCTTTGATTATGATTCCTGCCTCGATTTTGATTTCCCGTTTTATTGTAAAAGTTTCCCAAAAGTACTTCCAAGAAATGCAAAACGCCCTAGGAAATCTAAATGGCTTTGTTCAAGAAAACATGACGGGTTTTTCTGTTCTGAAAGTCTATGGTCGCGAAAAACAAACCTTAGAGGCATTTAAAGAGGTCAATGCTTCCTTGCGTACTTATGGCTTTAAAGCTGCTTTTATCTCAGGGATTATGATGCCATTAGTTTCCAGTACCGCTTATCTCACTTATATTGCCATTGCAGTGTTAGGGGGACATTACGTGATTGCTGGGGTGATTGTGGTGGGGCAGTTGCAAGCTTTTATCCAGTACATTTGGCAAGTAAGCCAACCTATGGGCAATATCACCCAATTGTCTTCCGTTATTCAAAGTGCTTCGGCGGCTTCCAAACGAGTGTTTGAGATTTTAGATGAAGCAGAAGAAAGTAAGCTCAATCAGCCTAAGACTTTACCCGCTCAAGTCAAAGGAGACGTTACCTTTGAAAATGTAGCTTTTAGTTATAATCCTAAAAATCCATTGATTAAAAACTTGAACTTTGAGGTTAAAGCTGGTCAAACCGTAGCCATTGTTGGGCCAACTGGTGCCGGCAAGACCACATTGATCAATTTACTGATGCGTTTTTATGACGTGGACAGTGGAGCCATTAAAGTGGATGGCATCAACACAAAAGAATTAGATCGTAGTGAGGTACGTTCGGTTTTTGGTATGGTTTTGCAAGACGCCTGGCTTTATGAAGGAACCATTGCTGACAACATCCGTTTTGGTAAATTAAACGCCACAGATTATGAAGTGGTAGATGCGGCCAAAACTGCCAATGTGGATCACTTTATCCGCACCATGCCCGACGGTTACGAGATGCAGATTAATGCAGAAGGAGACAATGTTTCCTTGGGGCAAAAACAACTGCTGACCATCGCCCGGGCGGTGATTTCCGATCCGAAAATTTTGATTTTAGATGAAGCTACCAGTTCCGTGGATACTCGTTTGGAAGCTTTGATTCAAAAAGCCATGGACAAAGTGATGGAAGGACGCACTAGCTTTGTCATTGCCCATCGCTTGTCTACGATTCGAGAAGCGGATTTGATTTTGGTGATGAACCATGGAGATATTATTGAAAAAGGTACCCACGAAAGTTTGTTGGCTGCTGATGGCTTTTACAGCAAGCTTTATCAAAGCCAATTTGCCGAAGATGGGGAATACGAATAAGTTACAACCAAAACAGCTGTTGCTTTGATATGCAACGGCTGTTTTAATATTTTTTTGCATAGGAATCAGGTACACTAGTAATAGGAATGTAAAAAAGAATTGTGGCATTTCAGAAATTATTTAGGAGGTCTTATGAATACACAACAATCAAACGAGTTTGACTTAAAGGGTTGGCAGAAAAACATTGGGCTCTTTTTGTCGGGCCAATTTTTATCCGGCATCACCAGCATGGTGGTGCAATATGCCATTATTTGGTATCTAACCGAACAAACCGGCTCGGCTACGGTATTAAGTTTTGCCACCTTATTAGGGATGATTCCCATGGTGGTTTTGAGTCCTTTTGTTGGTCCTTTTGTGGATCGTTTGGACAAGAAAAAACTTTTAATCGTAACAGACGGTATCGTGGCAATATTTGCCTTAGTCTTATCCATTACCGGGACGTTAGCCGATCAATTTCCTTTATGGTTGGTGTTTGTCTCATTATTTATGCGTTCAGTGGCGCAAACGTTTCAAATGCCCACCATTCAGTCCATTTTGCCCCAAATGGTACCGGAAACCGAATTAACTCGAGTCAATGGTCAATTGGGCATGGTACAGTCCGCCAATATGATTATTGCACCGGCTCTAGGGGCTTTTCTCTTTGCCTTTGTACCCATGAATTTTTTGATTTTACTAGATGTGGTGGGGGCTATTTTAGGCATTAGTTTGCTATTGTTGGTACGGATTCCTAAAACCCAAGCCTTAGGGGAACAAGTTCACCTGCTTACGGATACGAAGCAAGGCTTTGCTCTTTTGATTAAAAATAAAGGGATTTGGTACATCACCTTAATAGGAGCCGCTTTTACTTTGATTTTCATGCCGGCGGTGAGCATGTATCCTTTGATGACTTTGGAATATTTTCAAGGAACTGTGGGGCAGGCAGGGTTAATTGAGGTAGTTTATTCCGTGGGGATGCTCTTAGGTGGTGTGGTCATTGGGGTTTTTGGCAAATGGAAAAATCGCATGACCCCAGTTTTGAGTTCCTTTTTCGTAATTGGATCAGCCTTTGCCCTGAGTGGTCTTTTGCCGGGAAATCAACGAGGCTTCTTTTGGTTTGTGGTGCTGAACACCGTGGCAGGACTTGCTACGCCGTTTTTCAATACGTTACTCATGGCGATGATCCAACAGAGTTATGAACCTCGTTACTTAGGACGGGTATTAGGGGTTTTGAATTCCTTAATGAGTATCACAGGACCTGTAGGCTTGATTTTTGCGGGGCCGTTAGCCGATCGCTTTGGCGTGGAAAAACTCTTTTTGATTGCGGGTCTGGGAACGATTCTTTGTGGAATTACTACATTCTTACTGCCCGCCGCTCGTAATTACGATTTAGAGTTACAGCAGCGCTTGGCTAAAACAAAGGAGGAGTAATCATGGTTCGTTTTATTGCTGAAAATGCTCGGGTAATGGGCAATGTGACTTTAGGAGAAGCGGTTAGTATTTGGTATGGCGCTGTGATTCGCGGGGATGCCAATACTATCTTGATTGGAGATCGCACCAATATTCAAGACGGCACGATTATTCATGTGGATCACGACGCTCCTACAAAAATTGAAGAAGAGGTTACCGTGGGCCATCAATGTATGCTTCACGGTTGCACCATTAAAAAAGGCGCGTTGATTGGCATGAGTTCCATTGTGTTAAACCATGCTGTGATTGGGGAAAATAGTTTACTGGGAGCTGGTTCTTTGGTGACGCAAGGCCAAGTGATTCCACCCAATGTCTTAGCTTTTGGACGACCAGCCAAAGTCATTCGACCTTTAACCCCAGAAGAAATTGCCAAAAACAAAGCCAATATCCAGCATTATGTGGAAATGGGCGAATTACACGCTGGAGGAGCATTTCCCCGGATTCAAGAGTAAAAAAACCTCTCAGTTACTTGAAGAAACAAGTAATTGAGAGGTTTTTACGTTCATCAGATTTTATTTATCCAAGCTTTTAGAAGAAACCATGATTTCGTCAATCAAACCGTAGTCTTTGGCTTCTTGGGCTGTCATGTAGTTGTCCCGATCGGTATCTTTTTCAATGACTTCTAAAGGTTGGCCAGTGCGTTCAGCCAAGATGTCATTTAAATGAGCCCGAGTCTTCAAGATGTGTTTAGCAGCAATTTCAATTTCAGTCGCTTGTCCTTGAGCGCCCCCAAGTGGTTGGTGAATCATAATTTCAGCGTTAGGCAAAGCAAAACGTTTGCCCTTAGTGCCAGCTGTTAATAAGAATGAACCCATAGATGCGGCCATCCCCATAACGATGGTTACCACGTCAGCTTTGACAAAGTTCATGGTGTCGTAAATTGCCATGCCGGCAGTTACGCTACCACCAGGAGAGTTGATGTAGATGTAGATGTCTTTTTCAGAATCTTGGGCATCCAAGAAAAGCAATTGGGCGATAATTGAGTTAGCCAAATCGTCGGTTACTTGGCCGCTTAACATGATGATGCGGTCTTTCAATAGACGAGAGTAGATATCATAGGCTCTTTCACCCCGAGATGATTGTTCGATAACTGTAGGGATTAAATTCATAGGTTGTTTCCTCCTTAAAAGTAAAGTGCTGAAACTGGTGTCAAAAAGGCGTTTACGAGCTTTTTTGACGCCGACTATTTCCATTTACAAATAGTTTAGCACAGTTCAGCTTATCCTGCTAAAAAGAAGTATACACCCTTGGTCAAAATTGGTCAAAGGAAAAGGACGGAGAAATTGAAAAAATGAGGTACAGGCTCACGAAAGCTCTCCTAGCACTTCAAAGAGCTATTTTAAAACGATTAATATAGTAGCTTTATAATCTTTTCCTATATTTTTCAGTCTCAAGTCTCATGTTTTGTGGCGTGGATTGTGAGATGATAAACTCCTAATAAGGAGGGAATATCATGGAATTACTAGCAATTTTGATTATTATCGCAATTATTCTGGCTATTATAAAAGTCGGTTCGGTTTTATGGCGCATCATTGGAGTGGTTTTTGCCATTTTCTTGATTTGGGTCTTTAAAGAGGACTTGCTAAATTGGGGCCATTGGCTAATTTTTGAAGGCGGCGCTGGGGAATTTCTTCAACAAGTCTGGCGCTTTCTAGTGGAGGCCTTCACCAGTTTGAAAAATTGGCTTAGCGAAATGTTGTGATTTAGCGCTTTCTATTTGTCTTTTTTATAAATAAAGGCTACCCTTGACATAATAAATTGGAGGCGAAGAGATGAAAAAGTTGGTTATTTTATCAGCCCTGTTGGTCCTGCTGGCTGCTTGTGGTAGCAAGCAAGAACCCAGTGAAAACAGCTCAGCTGAAGTCAGCCCAAGCACCAGTGAAACAAAAAGCAATTCATCAAGTAATCCAGCCACAAGCAGTTCAAAAACGAATAGCACAAAATCTAGCAGTGAAGAAAGTAGCACAGCAGAAAGTCAAACTAGTTCCAGTGAAGAGGCAGATGCCTTTAGCGAATTGACTGAAGCTTATCCCAAGGTGAAAATGCCTCAAAAACTTCCTCGAGATGAGAGCTTATTTTTAAACATTGCCGCAGTGGGGGACAAAAAAGAATTATCCGTTCTCTACTATAATATGACTGAAGCGTTGGTGATGAATCACAATGCTTTGAATCAACAAACACCTTTTGCTAGCTTTAAGAAAACCACCTATGATACGGCAGCCAAAGCCAAAGAAGCTGTCAATTATCAATACGATGATGGTGGCCAAAAAGTAGATTTAAGTCACAATATCGAGGGGTATCAACAAAGCGGTGCCGGCTCAACTTATTTAAATTGGAAAGAAGGCAATTGGTCTCTAGTAGTCAGAGCTTCAAATGTCCTCGGACAAGAACCTGTGACCACTGCTAAAGAAGTGGTCAATTACCTAGAAGAAGCCTTTTTACCCGTACCCAAATCGGTCGGACAGATTACCATTGACCTATCTGCTGCCGGCTATCAGGCGACAACGGTGATATGGCAAGAAGAGAAAGTGGTGTATGCCGTAAGCCACGAAGACCCACTGCCCGCTTTGGAAATGGCGGTATCGGTGGAGTAGTAAATTATTTAAAATCAGGAAAATCCTTTACTGGGATTTTCCTGATTTTTTGTGTTTCTTGAAAAATAAAATTGTGATAGCCAAAAGGCATACTGCTAAGAAAATACCACCAGTAATCAGCCACTGCCAGGAGATTGATAATTTTGTTAACTGAAGTTTGCCTTCTTGACTGTATAAGTAGATTCCCTGTTGATAATCAAATTTCTCGCCCTTATCTGTTGTAAACGTCAATTTTACGCTAGTAGCACCAGTGGGAAGTTTTTCAAAGGGAAAAATGATTTGAGAAGCAGTATTAGGAGCAATTTGGAGTTCTTTTGAGAAACTTTGTTTTTTTCCAACTAGCTTTGCTTTTAAGGTTCCTGAAACTAAGCGACCACTTTGGTTTTTGAACTGAATAGTTAGATCGTTGTTATTTAATTGCAGTTTGTGAAAGCTTATTTTCATCGATGGTAATTTTTTTGATTCTCGAATCATTAGCCCGATTTCATAGGCAAACTGATTGGCTATACCATTTGCATTCGAATTTTGCCCGACTTCTTGAATCAAAAAAGAACCTAAGAGAATTCCTTGGAAAGATTCTTGGGGCATGGTCAAAGTAAAATCAATTATTTTAGTTTCTTGGCTTTGTAAAGTAACTGTTTTAGGAGCAGATAGGAGTTCACTGAGTACTGGGCCTTTTAGGAGCTCGGGTTTTGTCGTGGTGTATTGAATGGCTCCGATATTTGAAGTTGTGGCAGTAGTCGGAGCGATGTGCAGAATTTTGGGCTGATTTTCCTGGTTGGTCAGTTGGATACTAAGTCGTTGCGTATCACCCGGGGCAACCAAGAGATTAAAGTAAGTAGCTTCATCTAATTGATTTTCTGGCAAGAGTGGTGTCACACCATAACCTGCTCCAGTAGCCTGAGCTTGAACCGGTGCATAGCTTAGAAAAAAAATGAATAATATGACCAGCAAAGAACGCTTCTGGTGATCCAAAAAGACACCTCCTGTCTACGAAATTATCATAAGTATAACAAGCTTATGGATAACTATACAAAAAAATCATTTATTTAACAACATTTCAAAAAATTAGATTATTTTGTTAAAAAATGACAGAATGCAATGCATCAAAGCCCATCGTAACAAAATTGTAAGAAATTTAAAAAAGAGAAGTCTTATTAATTGCAAAAAAGAATTAAATTACTATAATGATATTTCAGAGGTGATGTAGTGACTAAATTATACAAACACGGCTTTGTAATAGTTGCTCTGTTGTGGAGCATATTAGTTAGTCCATCAGTTTGGGCAACAGAAAATAAAATGGGAATTACGTTGACACCACTACAACTGGATGGATTACGAGTGACAACCTCTGAAGTTACTTTGCCACTAGACGGTAAAGTCCACCAGCTGACTTTATCGGTGACTAATTTTTCAAATCAGGAACGGCTTATCAACTATCAAGGAATACAAGCTGTGACCAACACCCAAGGTCAGCTCACCTATGAGGCGACGAAAAGTTTTTCTGGCAAAGTACCACTAGCTTTTGAAAATTTGATTCCTAAGGCTAGTTTAGATTTAGCAGCCGGGGAAACAAAAGAACTTACCATAAATCTAAATTTTCAACAAGTGGATTACGGAGAAGTCCTAGGAGCAATCCAGATGAGCAGTGATGAGACGAATTATTCACTACCAGTCAGATTAGTTGGAACAAAAGGAATGCCTAATCCTCAGTTAGCAGTATCTAAAATTGCCGGTCAGCTTCTGAAAAAATTACCAGCTTTATCCATCACCATAGAAAACAGCGCAGCCAGACTAGTGGAAGCAGAACCGATGAATTTGAAAGTGGTTCATTCCCAGTTTTTTGGTTTGGTAAAACATACTTGGCAAGTAAACCTTGCCCAAGTGACCTGGGCACCAAATGGAATATTGAATTATCCCATTTCCATGGAAGGTCAAGCCCTGAAAAGTGGTTCTTATCGGGTTTATGGCACCATTGGTCAAGGTGGAAATCAGGTTAAAGTAGATAAAAACTTCACTTTAACTAAAGCCGAAGTCACGGCGATTAACAAACAAGCACCAACAGTAAAAGATGCAACTCTTCGGTGGGGCATACCAGTCCTTGCCGGGTTGACTGTGATTTTAATTTTGGTAATCACAGTGGCACTACGCCAACATAAAAAAAGCATTCGCAATAAGCGCTGAACAAGCTTGCTCAAAGGAATGCGAGGAGGAAAAAAGGTTATGAAAACAATCAAAGCACTCTCATTATCCACTGCGGCCATGGTAGCTGTGATGGTAGGAGGAGCAAGCGTAAATGCTGCGGAAGGTAGCGGCGCTGGAACAGCAGACAATAATATTTCCCAAGGTATTGCTGAAAATGGTTTTGAGGTAACTGATACAACTTCAGCTAAGGCTAATTCCACTGCTGAATTTACGGTAGAAGCTGGGAAATTAACCCTAGATGCGGTACCGGATATGCAATTTGGCGCTACTTCAGTTAAAAAAATTATTGAAGGCGATGTAGCATTACCTTATTTAAATGGGGATGTTTCCGATGCAAAAACTACCCATGATGGAAATAAAACTGGCCTTGTCCGCGTTTCTGATTTCCGGGGATCGGATGCTGGTTGGTCCTTAAGTTTAAAACTGGGCCAATTTACAAATATCAACGATAAAGCTCAAGCACCCTTTACTGGTATTACCATGGATCTTGGGGTAACACCAACGAAAGACACAACCCTTGTTAATACTAAAACCGGTTTAGAACCTGGCCAAAGTTTTGAATTAGCTGCAACTAACGACGATAAACAAGGCTCTGGTCAAAATGATTTTACGGTAGATGCTACAAAAACAAAATTATCTATCGCACAAAACGAAAATGTTAAAGCGGGCACTTACCAAGCCGACTTAACTTGGACTTTAGCCAATACAGCAACTACTACAGCAGCACAATAATAAGTTGCTGATGTTAAAAATTTTGTTTGAAAATGAATCGGGCAACTTGTTGTCCGATTCATTTTCAAGTAGAGGATTTTTGGCAAAGCCATTGAATCAATGAGGAGCGAGATACGTGAAAAAAACTGGATTTATTTTTGGCCTGCTGTTCGTTTTAGTGGCTTTGCTAGGACTGGGGGGACAATCGGTTGTGGCGGCCGAAACAGAAAATGGTGCAGGTTTTACTATGGAGGCGTTATTGCCGGACAACCAACTGGATGACAGCAGCTTTTTTAATTTAAAAGTCACACCGGAGTCGGAACAAAATTTAACCATTCGGCTGACGAATTTGGAAGATGCTCCTATGGAAGTAACCGTCTCTCCCAATCCAGCCTTTACCAATAACGGTGGAGTAATTGAGTATTCAGATTATGAATACGCCAAAGATTCTTCGGCTCAATATACGATTCCCGAACTTTTTTCAGCGCCGCAAAAAGTGACATTACAAGCCCAAGAAACTAAAGATATTACTTTTAAAATGACCATCCCGAAAGAGCCCTTTGCAGGGACGATTACGGGCGGTTTTTACGCTTTGAAAACTGCAGAAGACGCCACGAGCAGTAAACAGTCATTAAACATTCGCAATCGTTACGCCATGGTCATGGGCATCAGTTTACAGGAAGATACGGAAACCGCGATATCCCCTGAGCTCCAGTTAAATGTCATTAAGCCAGGCTTAGACAATGGCCGTACGGCGGTTTTTGCCAATATCCAAAATAGTAAGCCTCAAGCTTTTGGTGAAATGACGGTAACTGCAAAAGTTTCCCAAAAAGGCAGTAAAGAAATCCTTCATGAAACCAAAAAAGAGAATCAAGAAATGGCGCCAAATTCCAATTATGATTTTGCCATTGATTGGGATAATGAACCCATTGAAGCCGGGGACTATCATTTGAGTATGGTAGCTACTTCAGGAAAGAAAGAGTGGAAGTTTGAAGAAGATTTTACCATCGTGGATGACCAAGCGGATAAATTGAACGAACAAGCAGTAGGTTTAGTTGAGCCGGATTACACTTGGTTGTATATTTTAATTGCGATTTTATTATTACTGATTTTGGTGATTTTAGCCTTTGTCTTAGGCCGTCGGAAACGGAAAACCGACGAATCTGCCGAAAAATAGAAACGAGTGAGAATGATGAAAAAAATCGTTACTTATCTTGGCCCCCTTGTGCTAGCAACGTTACTTTTAGGAGGAAATGTTTCGCCGGTAATGGCTGCTAGTGATGCTAAAAGTACGGCGGAATTACAAATTATTGACGATGGCTTTGTAAATCCCACGGCACCTTTACCTGAGTTACCTTCTGGAGATCTAGTACTTCATCCCAATCCAGAGAGCAAGTTGCCCAATGGACCCGTTGATAGCTTGCAAAATTTGAATTCTTCTGGAAATCTTTTAGGCGTGTTGAATCAGTCTGTTCAAAAAGTGTTTCCCAAAACCGCAGAAGCGACAAATTGGTGGCTGGTGGTAATTGGAGTGGAAGTAGTAGTACTTGTTTGCTTGCTGTATTTTAACAAGAAAGAACAATCAGTTGAGGGAGGGGAAGTTGATGCATAGAAAAATAGTGACAGGTGCCATGATTGCATTATTATTGCTAAATCCATTGAGTGCCGTGGCTGTTAGCACGACGACTTCCACCCAAACTGGTGAGGTGGCAAGTAGTGAAGGTACGAGTAATGCTGTTGACGAATCTGGGACAAGTGATTCCCAAACTAGCGAAACGACCGCTTCTACGTTGACAAGTGAGACAGCAACGAGTGAATCTCAGGATGATACGGGAGCAGACCATACAGCCACTACTGATTCAAGCGATACTGAGGAAACAGCAACTTCTTCTGATGAAGAAAAAACGGCCAAAACAGCAACGAATCCTAAAATTCCTGACTATGATGGCTCTGGTACTCAGGTAAATGTAAATGATGTGGCGTACTTTAGTCAAAATTTGGCCCAAAAGTATCCTTTAGGCATAGGTACACAGTTTACTGCTTTCGCTGGAAATACAATTTATTTTACAGGACAAAACAATCGGCCAAATTATGATGGAACGTATAGTGCCAATACTATGAACTTTGATTATTGGAATGCGGATTATTATATGCACTCTGATCAATACCCAAATCCTAGTGATTGGCGTTATCCCTTCTCTTATACCTATACGGATACAAACGCTACAGAACAAACTGCTCCTTTGTCTTTCATTGGGAATACTTACGCTCCTGACTCCGATGGGAAAAAAGTTCTGACCTCGGTACAGAATTTTCAGGATAATCAAGGTTTTCTATTTGAAGGGGATAGTGATGAGATAGCCGCTACTACGGATGATCAAAATTCACATCCTGCAATAAATCGGACACCGGTGCAAAATAAAGTAGGAGATATTCCTGATTTTCGAGACAACCTCGGAGTAAACGAATCTGGCACACTCTATTCTGGAGCAGAATACTTTAGCCGCAGTCAGGCTCAGTTAAAGACGGTCAGTCAATTTTATCAATCTTTTAATGCTGATTTGCCAGTTGTGGGCAATAGCAGTATTGATCCTACAATTGAAGCGGCTAAGTATGTGCAAAAAGAAGGCTGGATTAATGAAATCCAAGTAGAAGTTCCATTAATTGCAGGGAGTAGTACAAACGGGTTAGCAATTTTTGATTTATCTAGTCAAACGCTCGGTGGCATTCGTAGCAACAATGCCATGCGTATCCAATTGGACAACGTTACTGCGGATACACCGAAAGCTAATCTGCCTTACATTATTTTTAATTGGAATGACTGGACTAGTTTACAATGGACCTTTGATAAAGGGAATATGACTTTCGTTGACGGCAATGGCAATTCTCTAGGTGCTGACTTCTATAAGAAAATGGGGAGTCATATTATTCATAATTTTCCAAGTGTCAGCTCAGGGAGTACTCTTGATTTAGGAATTGGCAATGTGGACTATCCATTTGCTGGTACGATGATTGTTCCAAATGGGAGCATTTCTTTAAACAGTTCCAATCAATCAACCCAATCATTTTGGGGAAGTTTGATTGCAGGAGAAAATATTACGTTGCAAATGACCATTACGAAAGAAAAAGCCTTTGGTAGTGTGTTTGATACAGAAAACTTACCAGATTTTGATGAGATGCTATTGAAATTGGCCTTTGATAAAGAAGAAGTAACTGCCGAAAATAATACAGCTGCTAATAGCTTAAAAGTTTACGGCAGTGGCAGTGATTTTACAGTAGCTTTTTCTAAAGAGGACAAACCTGTCAGCGTTAATGCTAAAACTGATACCGATGGCAAAGCTGATAACCAAATCAGCGGAATCAATCTTAGAGAAGACACGGCCTTTACCGTGGATACCACGGGTTGGGCTCCGGGGGAATATGAAATTATCGGGCGAATTACGAGCTGGAAAGATAGCAATGGGAATTTAGTAGAAAATACGGATCAGGACCAACCCGTAGCAAAATTTACGATTATCGTGCCTGAAGCACCGGCAATTCTTAGCCTAGATGCCGTGCCTGATTTGAACTTTGGCAGTTTTACTTTGGGGAACAGTCAGGCTGGAACCACAAGTAAGTTAAAAGATTTCAATGTGAAAAATGCTCAGACTTTTGATGGGAATTCAACTGGCTTACTTAAGGTTACTGACTCTAGAAACAATAGCAGAGGCGGAAATTGGAGCCTAAATGTCGCCATGACTCCATTTCAATCTGAAGGAACAAGTGAGACTATCGATGCTCAGTTGAATTTAAACATTCAACAAGATAATCAAGATACGATTACCCCAATTACGGTTAGCTCGAAAGAAAACAGCACGGCGGCGTTTTTGTTACACAAAGGTGGCAGTGAGGTATCTGCTACGGAAAATTTTCGAATTCTGACAACAGCTGATGGGGACGTTAGCAGCACCTTACAATTAATTGATCCGGTCACAAGGCTAGGTACTTACCACAGTACGGTCACTTGGACGTTGGGAGACTTACCAAAATCAGATGAAGTGAGTAAGGACAAATAAGTAAATCGGTCATTAACTGCCTGCCTATTTGGTGGGCAGTTTTTGTAAAATCCTCCCTCTAGCAGAACGCTCACTCCCGTGGTAAAATAAAGCAGATTATCCAATGAGAAATAGAAATGAGGAGTTTGTTTGACTGAATATTTAAATGTAGGCAAAATTGTCAACACCCATGGCATTAAAGGAGAAGTCCGAGTGATTTCCCAGACCGACTTTGCTGAAGAACGTTATCAAAAAGGAGCAACTTTAGTCTTGTTTCGTAACGGTAGAGAACCTTTAACATTAACGATAGCAAGCCATCGCAAACATAAAAATTTTGACTTGTTGAGCTTTGAAGGTTACCCCAATATTAACGATGTGGAAGCTTTTCGAGATGGCGTGTTAAAAGTCTCTAAGGACAATTTGGGCACGTTAGCTGAAAACGAATTTTACTACCATGAAATCATTGGTTTAGAAGTAATGGAAACAGAGGGTGTTGTTATTGGGAAAGTGAAGGAAATCTTGTCACCAGGAGCCAATGATGTGTGGGTAGTCCAACGTCCGGGGCAAAAAGATGCCTTGATTCCTTATATCGAATCGGTGGTCAAAGTCATTGACGTAGAAGCTGGCAAAGTCATTGTGGACATTCCAGAAGGGTTGTTAGATGATGAGAATTGATGTCTTAACCTTATTTCCGGGGATGTTTGCAGGGCCCATGGGGGAATCTATCATCGGCAAAGCCCGGGATAAAAACTTATTAGAAATCAACATTTCCAATTTTCGGGATTATTCCGATAACAAACACCATACCGTCGATGACTATCCTTATGGCGGTGGTGCGGGGATGTTGTTAAAGGCTCAGCCAATTTTTGATAATTTGGCGGCCATTGAAGCAGCAACGCCGGACACGAAAAAGCGAGTGATTTTGCTAGACCCGGCAGGAAAAAAATTCGACCAAAAGATGGCCGAAGAATTCTCTAATGAAGAACATTTGGTTTTCATCTGTGGCCATTATGAGGGCTATGATGAACGAATTCGCACGTTAGTCACCGACGAAGTGTCTTTAGGGGATTATGTCTTAACCGGAGGCGAATTAGGCGCCATGGTGATGATTGACGCCACCGTACGTTTGTTGCCAGAAGTCTTGGGCAATGAAACCTCTGCTCAAACGGATTCCCATTCCACAGGACTATTGGAACATCCCCAATACACTCGCCCAGCGGATTTTAGAGGATTGGCTGTACCGGAAGTCTTATTAAATGGCAATCACAAATTGATTGAAGAGTGGCGCTTAAAAGAATCTCTGCGCCGGACGTATACCCGCCGGCCAGATATGTTGGCAAAATTGACGCTAACCTCAGAAATGGAAAAACTATTACGAGAGATTAAAAAAGAGTTGGCTGACAAAAAAGAAGCAGAATAAAAAAACAGTCCTGTCACCGGAAAAATCTAATTTCGGTAACGGGACTGTTTTAGTTTACATAGTAGGCCATGGCGTACTCATCCACCCACTGATTGTTGAGCCAATATTCTTTTTGTAAAAAACCTTCATCTTGAAAGCCAAGCTGCTGATAAAAATGACGAGCACCAGGATTGGTGGCAAAAACCCGTAATGAAATTTTGCCAATATTGTCAGATGGCGCTAAGTCAATCAGGTGCTTCATCAAAGCACGGCCCACTCCTTGACCTTGCGCACTAGGGGCGATACCGATGCCCAATACCCATTGACGCTGATGAGCAGGTAGTGGAGAAGGATGATGATAGCTCACAGCCCCTAACACTTGGTCGTTTTCTTCATCAATGGCAATCAGCAGTTTTTGGTGGCGCAGGCTTTTGGCATAATGCTCGTAATTTTCATATTGCGCTAAGGCCGGGGTGTTGCTGGGATTCCAAATGGCCCGGTCAATGGCCCAAAGTTGGGGAATATAGGTTTCTTCTAAGGTTTCGGTGATGATCATGGGGAACCTCCTAAGTGGTTTCTTTAAGTGTAGCAGATTTTATACTAATTCAATCATTTAAATGTGATTTCTGACTTTTCGAAACTTCTGACAAGAAAATTTTCTTTACACTACTTGGAAAACATGCTAATATATTTTGGTGAGCGCACAGCTCAACAATTACGATATTCCGCTGGGGTGTGGCACCCTATGAATGTTTGGAAATTAGGAGAATGCAAAATGAACCCATTGATTCAAGAATTAACCCAAGAACAATTACGTTCTGACATCCCAGCTTTCCGCCCTGGGGACACTGTCCGCGTACACGCGAAAGTTGTCGAAGGAACTCGCGAACGGATTCAGTTGTTTGAAGGCGTCGTTATCAAACGTCGTGGCGCTGGCATCAGCGAAACTTACACTGTTCGTAAAATCTCAAACGGTGTTGGTGTGGAACGTACTTTTCCATTACACACACCACGTGTTGCAAAAATCGAAGTAGTTCGCTACGGTAAAGTTCGTCGTGCGAAATTGTACTACTTGCGTGCTTTACACGGTAAAGCTGCACGTATCAAAGAAATCCGTCGTTAATTTTTGTTATAAAAATAGCGCAAGCCCCTTGAGAAATCGAGGGGCTTTTTCTTTTTGCGCTGTTATTGATGTTTTTATATCGCCTTCAAAAAAGAGGCTTTTGAATCTCAATAAGGCAGAAATAAGGCAGACTCCTACAAAAAGTCCAGTTTTGAACTCAATTTTTCCTTTGCTTTCTTAGTGACATGGGTATAAATTTGCTGAGTAATTTTGCTATCCTCATGCCCAACTCGCTCCTGAATGACATACATGGGTACCCCAAGTTCGGCTAATTTAGAAATGTGAGTATGCCGAAAAATATGGGAAGTTAATGGCTTGTCTTCAGCGATACCCATTCGTTCTTTGTGTAGCCGTAAAAAACTATTTACTGCAGAGATAGCTATTGGCGTACCGTGAGAAGTTTGGAAAAGAAAGGAACCATCCGGATTCATTTCTAGTGCTTCGTTGTAGATTTCTACGGATCTTTTTGATAAGACGATATCCCGGAAGCCGGCATCTGTTTTCGGACGATCTGATTTTTTCACGTCTGCAATTTTTCGTTCTCGATACAATAGAGTACCATCGACTCTGGCAACAAATTCCCCATCTTCTTCAAAGATATCTGTTTTCTGATGGGCAATTCCTTCACCACAACGTTCCCCGGTCTGATAGAGCCATTCAAATAGTAGGGCATAGCGTTTATTCTTTTTTTGCGTGTATGCTAGCAAAGACTCTATCTCATCATCATCAAGAAATTTATCCTTAACTTTTGAGCCGCCATTTTCTCTTTTGAAAGCTAACTCGACAGATTCTACTGGATTGGTTTCGATATAGCCTTTTCGCTTGGCATATTTCATCATTAAGTTGAGCTTTGATTTAATTGTATTGACATAGCGATTGGTTAATTTTTTTTCGTAGAGGTAACTTTCTAAGATATCATTCAGTAGCACATAATCAATCTTAGATACAAGGGCGTCTTCTCCGATATCCTGGATAGGGGCTTTTAACATATTTTTGGTAGGAAGGTAAGTCCCTTCAGACACTTGTTGCTGGTATATGTTATACCACTCTTTATACAGTTGTTTTAACGTTAGGTCTGGCTTTTTCAACTGAACTTGGTTTAGCTTATCCGCTATTTTATTATTAAGTTGGTAAGCAGCTTCTTTTTGGGTCTGCCTAGACTTATTGTTTTTGCTGATAGACACTCGTTTCTGTTTTCCAGAGTAGGGATCTGTGTAACGTTCGTAAAATACATATCGAATCTTGCCATCTTTTGTTTTCATTTCTTGCAACCACATTGTTCATTCCTCCTATTTTCTGGTAAAATAGGCATAGTTAAATAAGCCTATCTTAGGGTTATTTATGTGATGGCACATCCACTAGCTTGCCGGCAGGGGGGATGTGCCTATTTTTTATTATTGCTGTTGATGATATAATTGGTTGTGTTAAGACCAACCAATTAGGAGGCGCTTATTATGGTTCAGGAAATTTTCCAGAGAATAACAGAACTTCCAGAATTTAAATTATTTGTTGATTATTGGTACGTCTGGATTTTTATTATTGCCTTGTTAATTGGGGTAGATGCTATATTAAATAGAAAATCTAAGTAAGAGTCGAAGAAATAAATTGGATTCCTAAATTGGAAATTTTGTAACCCATGTTTTGCTTACCTATCTCACCTAGCACAATGGATCCAATAGTCTTTTCTAATAGTCCAAAATCAGCTAATCTATTTAAACTACCGTCAATTAATTCTTGCGAATACCCAACCATACTGATATTTCCTAAAAAGTTTTCATTTCCACGGTTCATTAAATATGCTAGTAATTGAATCTCAATCGATGTTAACTGGTTGAGTACAAGAAGAAAATATTCCTCACTATCCCATGAAGTGTTGTTAATTCGAAGTAAACAATTCTTATAAAGATTCCTGTACATCTCTATTTTATTTTGTGCTTTTGATTTTTCTATTTCGTCATTTATTCCTTCAAATATACCAATGAGCTGGTCCTTATTCTCTAAATTAAAAACATCTTCTGGAATTTGATCCCGAATACATTCCAAGTCTTCATTTAAATTTTCATAGAATTTCTCTACACGTCTAAAGCGTTTCTCGTTTTTAGATCCAAAATAAAGCGACTGTACAACACCACCAATATACGGAATTGCCCCGATACCACCTTCAACAATTAAATCAAAATAATCTTTTTTTCTTAGTTTTTCATTGTTATCGTTCATAAATCCACCTCGTTTTTTGATTATTCCCCGATCAGAGCTCCAACTCTGGTCGGGGTATTTTTTATTTGCTGCGTTATAGGTTACTTTGATTATTTTCTTTGTTACAAGGTAAGGGCCTATTTATGTTTTTTGCTAGAGGCATCCTGTACTCGCTAAAGTCAGGGGATGCGTCTATTTTATTTATTGATTTATCTTGATTCTATTTTCAATTGCTAGCTGCATTAAAAAGCGATATAAATCGGTAACATCTTGTTTCTTAGGAAATTCAAAGTGATGGGATTCTAAAGTTGTTTGCAATGATTTTTTAAACGGATTTGCCATGTAAGTAATATACATATCTGTATCATCGAAACCAAATCCAGCAGCAGTGTATTTCACATCAACAATACTATCTAAATAAATTTGAGTTATAGCTTTCTTTTGACCGGTCACACCTTGAACATCAATAAAAATAATCCGATAATTTGTTAAAATTAATTCGTCTCTGACAAGCTTATAGCCGGAAACAATTTCTTCCGAATCAACTAAAAAATCGCCCCACTTCGCCATAATTTTTTTAGCATCTTGTGAAGAATAGTTTCCCAACATACCTTGAAGAACATTTCCATTATCAGCGCCAGAGGTCATTTCATCTACGCTCTTAGATAATTGTTCCCCTTTGTCTTGCACTGTTCTTGCAGCAGAATCTACTACCTTGTTTAAACCATCTAACAAACCCATTCTCTTTCCTCCAAATAAATGTATTCACTCCCATTTAATGGCAGGTAGTGTTAGTCGCCAAATTACCTCTTTGATGTATTATAGATGGAAAATAAGTTAAACCCTGGTAAGAGTTGAATCGCTGGTTAGTTTTTTTATTGTAATCCAGTATTCAATACTGTCACTGAATATTCATTGAAGCGTAAGATGCAGCCGTTGTGCAGATGAACTTGTCCGTATTTGGAAGAGTAGTGCTTGATAGCAGCTTCCAAAGTTACCGGGGAGACCTCTAGAAACTCAGCGCATTCGTATTTTCCAATGCTACCAGAAAAGGCGCATTCGATGAGTTTATTTAAAGGAACCAGCGCTTCTAATGCCATACGTCTTGCGGTGGCTTCTTGCTTTCGACTTTCAAAATCTTTGTAATTTATAATGTCACCAACAGAAGTTTTGTGGTGGAAGTATTCTTCAACCAGTATTTCCTTTTTGGCAAGTGTATTAAGATTTTTTTCGAGATAAATTCGCCCATCACGATATAGTCCTTCATATCCATCTTCTCTCAAAGAACCTTCGACAACTGGGACTTCCTGAAATATATTACTCAAAATAACTTCATAATCATTCATCAAAAGGACCTCTTTTTTCGGCCTCTTTTGCTTTTAGTCGTTTTTGTTGTTCATCAAATTTACGATCCATTTCATCCAGTTTGGACATCAAGCGAGCTTTGTCTTCCGGTGAGGCAGTTTCTGTTTCATCAACCCGGTGGGCGGCGAGGGTGTGGATTTCATTTTGTTCTGGATAGGTCACCACATTATTTTGTGATTTGAGTTTAAAGTCTGCGAACTCAATTACTTCATTTTGACGAGGCTTATCGAGTTTTCTAAATATCGTATTCAGCTTATCCTCATTTGAATCAGCTTCAAGTCCTAATAGATACTCTTGAGAGATACCTAGTGCATTAGCAAATTCCTCAGCTCTATTTAGAGGGAATTCTCGAGTTTTATTAAAGTATCGTGAGACAGCTGATTTAGCCATGCCTACTCGTCGAGCTATTTCAGAAATAGAAATGTTTTGTTCGTCTTTTAGTTGAGTTAATAGTTGAATTATTTCATCATTTGTTCTCATAACGTCACCTCCGGATAATCTGTTTGATGAATAAATTATATCACCGTTCCCAAAAGTATACAAGAATAAATGTTGACAAATGGGAACGGTGAGTTTATATTATAAGTGTACCCGAAAGAGAACGGAGGTGTGGTAATGGCATTAAACCTTGAAAAAATTAAAGAAACGCGGGTAGAAAAAGGTATTACACAAGATGAAA
Source organism: Enterococcus sp. 2201sp1_2201st1_C11_2201SCRN_220225 (assembly GCF_040925905.1). NCBI lineage: Bacteria > Bacillati > Bacillota > Bacilli > Lactobacillales > Enterococcaceae > Enterococcus > Enterococcus sp. 2201sp1_2201st1_C11_2201SCRN_220225. The sequence goes on along the minus strand of NZ_JBCOJC010000002.1, from coordinate 49,871 downwards.
TGGCAAGGAAATTAGGTTGGAAGACACGAACACCGTATGCAAAGAGAGAAAATGGATTTGTAGACATAGGTGCTGATGAATTGCAAAGAATTGGAGAAGTTCTTGGATATGGAAAAGATCAGCTTGGAATTTTTTTTACTTTCGATGTACCCGAAAGAGAACGAAAAAAGAAGAGGACGTGAGGTAATTGGAAGAAAAAATCACGATGACTAAAGCTGAGTTGCAAGTAATGCTGAATCAAGCAGCTCAATATGGACAATCGAAAAAAGTAGTTCAGTCCGAAAGGTTTAATGTAAACACTCTGTTTAATGAGGAAGGAAAGCATCTGAAACGGACAGTAGAGGAGTTACAGCTTTCGAGTGGTCACTTTGTAGAGGAACGTTGGGGAATCCAAACAGAAATAAAAGAATGGCGAGTTCACGATCAGATTCGAAAACTAGTGTTGATGGCATTTTTCGCAAAGTACAACACGGAAATTCCTATTGAAAAGAGAAAACAAGCTCAGCAACTATATTCAGACATAGCACATACTTTCTTGGAAGTTTTTCAGGAATCTTGTGGAATTTAGGAGGAAAAATAATTGGAAATAACGATCAAAGGAACCCCAGAAGAACTAAAAAAAGTGCTCCAAGCTATTGCGAGTAGCCAGGAGCAACCTAAATTCAAAAGTGATCTAAGAATTAATGGAGATAAGGTTTATCCGAATTAAAGCAAGAAAGAATTTTTTATTGCTTTACAAGTGACAAAAAGGAGATGCAAATACGATGTTTATATTTTATTTGGTCATAACTTTAATATTTCAAATCGTGCTATTCAGACTACTTTGGGAACAATTATTGAAAGAACTAATGGATTTCGAAAATCGTATAGATGAAAAGATTAGTCTTTATGACAAACTAAATCGGCTAGAGAACGACCGAGAGAAGTGAGTGAGTAAACAGTCGTTTCTTGCGTGGTAATTCGGTTATACCTATAGTTTGAAAATCTATCTAGTAAATCTTTCAACCAGTCGTTAGTTTTGAAAGAATTTTCTTCAATCGTTTGTATAAGAACGTGTGAATCTTGAGAGAAATCCTGAAAAATCAATCCTTTAGATTTCAAGAATAGAAATGAGTTTTCAATGTCATCCAGAACAATATTATCTTTTAATAAAGAAGGCCAATTATCCGATGGCCGATGGTATCCCTCCTCATAGTCTCCTGTTATTTTGTAATAGTTCATTTTTGATCGAAGCCTATATCTTTCATCAGAAAAAGCAGGATTTGAATGTGTTATTTGATTTTCAAATAAGTAGTTCCTGTTGAAAAAATAATTTAATAGGTGTGCATCATCTTCCGACATTTCAGAGAGAATAGATGAATATACGGGATTAATTTCTGAACGATTGTCGACAGTGCCAGCAATCAGTTTGGCAAAGAATTCAACTAAAATTTCGCTGTCTAGTTGGTATCGAGAATCTTCAAAAGCTTTGAGAGTTAAACCTAATTTTTCGGGGGTACGATTTTTTTCTGGAATTAAACTTAGTTCTATTTCGGTTCTTGTTTTTAGGTTTTCTAATTGAATAGGTCGAATAACACCATATTCTATCGGTTTTTGAAAGACCCATTGAATAATACCACCAAGTGCCTTACTTAGCGGAATCAATGTTGGTTCAAGAATATTGCTTACTGTATCTTTTGACAATGGCAGATCCATATTAATTTTAAAATCCATAACTAATCTCCTATCGGTTATTTCAGCAAGTAATCTGCTGATAACAAAATTATATCAGAAAGGAATGAACTGAATGAACGAACTAATCAAAGTAACAACCAATGAAAATGATGAGCAGTTAGTTAGCGCAAGAGAGCTTCACAAAGCTTTAGATTTAAAAATACGATTCAGTCTTTGGTGGGAAAAGAACAATGATGGACTACTCGATGGTGAAGATTTTACAAGTGTATCCACAGATACGGTTGTAAATAACGGGGCCGTTCGACGGTTACAAGATTATGCCTTGACATTAGACTCAGCCAAACATTTAGCCATGCAAAGTAAAACTGAAAAAGGCCGAGAAGTGAGAGCTTATTTCATCAAAATAGAAAAGGCATGGAACAATCCAGAAATGGTTGTCCAACGCGCTCTTCAAATCCAGACTCGCAAAGTTGAAGCTTTGCAACTAGAAAATGCTGAACTTAAACCAAAAGCGCTCTTTGCCGATGCAGTGGATGCCAGTAAGACTTCAATCCTAATTGGAGACTTGGCCAAGCTCATTAAACAAAATGGTGTGGATATCGGACAAAATCGGCTTTTTGAGTGGTTACGTCAAAATGGATTTTTGATTTCGAGAAAAGGTGAGAGCTACAATATGCCCACACAGCGCTCTGCCGAAATGGGATTGATTGAGATTAAGGAGCGGACTCACAACAACCCAGACGGCAGTATTCGAATTAGTCGAACTCCTAAGGTAACTGGAAAAGGGCAAGTGTATTTCGTCAATAAGTTTTTGGCTGAGCGAACAGCCTAAGGAGGACTGAACATGAACGAGAATATACTGACTAAAAAAGAGTTCAAAGAGAAGATGGGATATTCAGAATCCACGTATAGTCGCCGTATGAAAAAGTTTAAGGTTCCAAAGTATCTGACTCAGGACGGATATATCATGGTGACTAAAAGTGAAGTTTACATCAATACGGAAATTTATGACCAGTTTTTGCGTGATGAATCAGCGAAGAGGTTGCACTACCAACGTATTTGAGGGGAGAGAAAACAATGAAGAAAATATGGTTAGCAGCTTTGGCGGAAGATCGTCGGATAAATGCTAGACGAGTTCAAGCTATTTGTTATCTCAGTTTAACGGCTAATTTTTTAGCAGTAGCCTTACTGACAGCAATTTTGCTTAAGCATTTATTTTAGGAGGCATAATCTTGATTACAAACAAAAAAACTGACTCCGCCGGCAAGCAATGAGTCAGTCAACTAAGTTAAATTCATGCTTATTTTAGCATGGATAGAAGGAGAAATCGAGTGAATAGAGCAGAAGCGTTAGCAAAATATAAAGAACTTGCTGATGAATGGTGGCGCCAACGTGCCCCAATTATCAAAGCTCAACAAAATATCGACCGTATGAAAGCGAGGGCTAACGATGACCGAAACAGCAGAAACGCCAGTTGAACAGAAAAACTTGATGCAAAAATTGTCAGAAATTATGGCTGTAATTGAACGAATTCCTAAAAGAGGGCACAATAACTTTCACGATTACGACTATGCGCTGGAGAGCGATATCAAGGATGTCGTTCGTAAAGAATTATCTAGTCGCAATATCATGATGATATCACACGAACTTAGTCGTACGGCTACACCGGTGACTACAAAAAAAGGCTCTCAAGAACAAATTATTACTTTGGAGATTGAATACACGCTGATTGATGCAGATTCCGGTGAAACTACAAAATTTGTAGGCTACGGAGATGGTCAGGATGCTGGGGACAAAGCTGTGTATAAAGCAAAAACGGGAGCGCTTAAATACGCGTTAACCTCTCTCTTTTTGATTCCCACGGGCGATGATCCGGAAACAGATGGTCAGTCATTGCAGCCAAAATATATTCCAGAAGATAAGGTGCAATACCTTCGAGACAGAGTAGAAGAAACTGCCAATATAGGGCGAGTATCAGCTTCGTCACTGGTTGGTTACCTTAAAAATACTTTAAAAGTGAGTGTAGATTTTACCAAATTTGATCAGGAAACATTTGATGCAGCTGTCATGATTTTAGCAGAATGTCGTAAAGAATATGAAAGACAGAATCAAATTAGACAAAATCAGCAAACACAGCCGCAAAACAACAGAATGCAATGGGGGTCCGTACAATGAATGAACTAATGATAGTGACAGAATTTGAAGTCCAATATGAACCGAGTGTGATTTCAGTTAAAAATGAGGACAAACTAACGGAAATGGTGGAGAAGACAGCCGCACATTACAAATCACTCGTCTTTTCCGATGAAAATATCCTTGAAGCCAAACAGGCTAGAAAAGAACTCAATGACATCACCAAGATGATTGATGACCAAAGAAAAGCTGTTAAGAACGGCTATTCTGCACCCTTGAATGAATTTGAAGGTAAGATGAAGAAGCTGACCGGTACCATCAAAGAAGTTTCCGACAACATCAATGCTGGTATCAAAGATTTTGATGAGCGGGAACAGCAAAAACGTGCTGAAGAGTTAGACCAGAAAATCGCTGAGATTGCCGAAGCCAAGGGCGTGCCTTTTGAAATGATTCCAGTGCAGCCTAGTTGGACTAATAAGACTGGATTTCTTGGTAAGAAGATGTTGGAGGAAATTGAATCGGCTGTCGATATCGCCTGGAAGGAATTGGAACGAATCGCTGGCGACAAGAAAGTAATCGGCTCTTATGCCACTATCAAAGGCTTAGAACCTGATAGCTGGATGGGAATGGTGGAACAAGGTCATTCTGCGGCTGAATTGATGCCTTTGATTGATAAGGCGGCCGAGGAAAAGGCAAACCGTTTAGCCAAGGAAGAACAGGAACGCAAGGCCAAAGAAGAATACGATGCTGCTATTGCTCAAATGGAACTCGAAAAACAAGAACAAGTCGGTGAAGTGGTGATTGACCGGGAAACTGGCGAAATTGTTGATGAAGCACCTAGACAAGTTCCGGAGGTTGAAACCCAGACCGTTATTCTCCAATTAACAGGAACTATTCACCAGTTCCAAGCATTAAACCAGAAAATCGTTGAGCTTGGGATTGCTGTTAAAGAGGTGGGCTGATGTTTGGGACCATCATGGCCATCGATGGCAAGATGGTCACGCTCAAGTTAGATGAAACATTGAATGCCGATTACTTGGACCTGTTAGCCCATGGTGGTCAAAATCATGTGGACATTCGCCTGATTGATAACCGGGGAATTACTGGCAAACAAAATAAGGTGGCCCACGCTCTTATTGGCGATGTAGCCACCTGGTCGGGTGATTATCCGATTTTGGTAGAGCAGTATCTCAAATACTACTTTATGGCCGAATCCGGTTATTGGTTTTCTCATGCAAGTGCCACACGGTCTCAGGCGAGGGAATGGATTGATTTTTTGATTGAGTTTGTTCTTGCAAATGATGTCCCGTTGCCGAAGCGATATGAGTATCTGACTCAGAACACGAGCTGGTTTTACTACTGCCTCAAATATCGGAAGTGCTGTATTTGCGGGAAACATGCCGACGTAGCTCACGTGGAAACGGTCGGCATGGGTAGAAATCGGCAAGAGATTGATCATAGTGACCATCGGTTTATGGCTCTGTGCCGGAAACATCATACTGAACAACATACAATCGGAATTCAGCTCTTTTTGAAGTTGTACCAGATAATCCCGGTTTACTTGGATTATGAGGAACGGAAAAAACTGCATATAGGGGGATAAAAAAAGAACAGGAAGTTAATCCTGTTCCAAAATATCGTCTAGTCCCTTAAGAATGACTTTTGATTTGCTAAATTCGATGCTACTGATACTTCCTGTAATAGGAATTAAGCTATCTTCCATCGGAGAATCAGCTTCAATCAATAATTCCACTTCAAGATTTTCATCAAGGTTTTGTAAATGGTTTATTAATTCTTTGACTTTCATATAATCACTACTTTCTAGTTTTTGTTAATTATAACCCGATTTAAAAAAAGAATGAAAGGAGAATATTTTTGGCAGACAACAAGAAATATTATTACCTCAAATTAAAAGATAATTTCTTCGACAGTGATGAAATGGTCGTTTTAGAAAGCATGCCGGATGGCTATATTTACACTAATATTCTTTTGAAGCTTTATCTGAGAAGCCTAAAGTATGACGGCCGTTTGATGTTTAATGACCGAATACCATTTAACTCAACAATGTTGGCTCAAATTACTCGCTGTAGTGTTGGTGATGTTGAACGGGCAGTAAAGATATTTGAGCAGTTGAATCTTATTGAAGTGCTGGATAATGGAGCAATTTATATGCTAGAAATCCAAAATTTCATTGGAGAGTCTAGCACGGAAGCAGACCGAAAAAGAGCCCTGAGAAATAAGATTGATCAAGAGAAAAATTTTCTCCTGTTACAAAATGACCAAAAGACAAATGTCGGACAAACGTCGGGACAAATGTCCGACAAACGAGACAAGTCGCTTGTTGAAAATGCTGATAAATCAACATTTATAGAGGGTGGCGGACAAATGTCCGACAAATGTCAACCAGAGTTAGAGATAGAGTTAGAGAAAGAGTTAGAGATAAAGAAAGATATATTGTCGGGTAGACCCGACTACATGCCGGCAATCAAAGAAATAATTGATTATCTCAACAAAAAAACCAGCTCAAACTATCGACCAAGTACAAAAGCAACACAGACTAAGATCAAGGCTAGATTAGCCGAGGGGTTCAACGTGGATGACTTTAAGCGAGTTATCGATATTAAATGCGCTGAATGGCTCAACGACGCTAATATGTCTCAATATCTTCGGCCGGAGACGTTGTTTGGTACGAAATTCGAAAGTTATAGCCAACAAAAAGGCCCAGCTGCTAAAAAGCAAATAACCCAGAGCTATCAAGGGTACCAGCGTCCGCAGAAAACAGAAGTACTGACAGACTGGGAGTCATTGGCTCAATCAGCTCAACGAACCCCTGAGGAACAAGCTGCACTGGATGAGGAATTGGATCGTCAATTACAGGAATTCTACAAGGAGGAACCTAAATGATTAACAACGTGGTACTAGTCGGGAGATTGACCAAATCTCCTGACCTCAAATATACAGGTAGTGGCCAAGCCGTCGTTTCCTTTACCCTTGCTGTAAATCGGAATTTCACTAACCAAAATGGAGAACGTGAAGCAGATTTCATCAACTGTGTAATCTGGCGCAAGGCCGCTGAAAATATGGCGAATTACGCTAAGAAAGGGAGTTTACTAGCTATTACTGGCCGAATCCAGACAAGAAACTACGAAAACCAGCAAGGCCAACGTGTCTATGTGACTGAGGTAGTAGCGGATAACTTTCAACTTTTGGAGTCTCGTCAGCAGTCTCAAAACCGTGGTAACGAGATGCAGAACGCCTTCAATCAGGCATCAAATAGTCGCAATCAAGCCCCAGCCTATAACAATAGTGCGCCAAATATGCCGCAAAGCAACGCATCTACACAGCCGAATATTCCTGGAATGGATGCATATGGAAATACGACTGCAGGGATGCCAAATTTTGGCCGTGATCCGTTTGCTAATCAAGGTACTAACCTTGATATCAGCGATGATGATTTGCCGTTTTGAGGTGAGAAATTTTGAGAAAACGAAATAAAACACTTGCCCAGCGTAAAGCTTGGGATGAGATTTTAAAGCTGACCAATGAACATGACATCCGAACAAATATGGAAATAGAGCGCCAAGTGCATGAACTGGTGAAAATTGCAGAAACGCCAGAAAAAATTGAGGAACCGGTGAAGAAAGCAAAATCGAAACCAGAAATACCGGTAGAGTTAGCGGATAAAATTTCAATGAAATATGTCCAAGGTATGTCAATACTCGCCATCCAAAAAGAGACGGAAATCCAGAAACCACGAATACAACAATTGATTGCTAACCGTGATTTAAAGCCAAAGCGTGATGGCTATCGAGTTTTTGGCATCGTTGGCAATTGGGACGTGGATAAAATGCTGGAGCTGCGCAAGCAATACGCGGAAGGCGAAGTGATAGGGCCATATCTTGCTAAAGCCAATATCCCATACAAGTTTTTTGTTAGCTATGCCTGCACCAAGGAGATTTTTGAAGCTAGGGAACGGGCAGTGAATAAGCGTCGGAAGCAAGCTTTGATGGAAAAAGCAAAGATAAATTCTTGGCCAATGATACAAATTGTTTTTCCGTTCGGGGAGCCAAGAAAGGTTAAAGGTGTTGGCAAAGCGGCGAAAGTCGCTAATTGCAGTACCGGGACAGTGCGAACCAGTATCAAAACTGGTCAAGAAGTTAAGTGGGGTCCTGCTGCAGGAATCCGGTTCAAAATTCTGGAAAATGATAGCGGTGGATAGGGTTAATTGAGGTGAGAATATGACAGCTGAAACTATCGAAACACTTCGCCAGATATTGTTCTGGCTGAGCCAAAAATTTCCGCAGTGGTAGGAACTGTGGCCGCATTTATTGAATTATTTAGCAAATTACGGATGAGGGAGGGAAAATAATGATAAATAAAAATGTTGATGTCGAAATAACAAACATAGATGAATTAAAAAAACTGATTGCATTAGCGCAAAGCCAAAGCAATCAGCTCAAGGAAACACTAGATAAAATTGAAAATTTTAAAATCCAAGTTGTCTAGCAGTCCATTCTTCTGCAGCTTTAGTTTTCATTTTGTTCCATGACTCAAATTGAGTATTTTCGTTAACAAAAGAATCTAAATCTGCTTCATCAATTGATTCCATATCCGAAAAATCAAAACCTGATTTTTCTACAAACTCATCGATGATAGAGAAATCAGTATAACGATTCATAAATTTTTTCGTAAATAAATCGTTAAACGATACTGAATGGGAACCGTTTAAGGAGCTAGCGCTTTGCTCCATTTGTTTCAACCTTTTCTGAAGTTGATCTAATCCTTGAATCTTTACCCCCATATTTTTACCTCCTATTAAAAATTTGAATAATGCTCAGTTGGTATGGGTCATTACTCAATATTATGATAGCACAATATACAGAGTTTGTTATTACATTAACACTACATGTTGTATTAATTGCGTTTCGATTATTACGAATGTGTGTTCTTAGAAAGGTAGATGGAATATGTGGAATATAGTACAACATCTATTAATTGAAAAAGAGCTATCTCAATCTGAGCTAGCTAAAAAAATGAATGTTTCAACTGGAACAATTACAGAATTGAAAAAGGGAAGGATAAAAAAACCCAGTTTTGAACTGATTGAGAAGATAGCTGACGCTTTGGATGTAAGTATGGATATCTTCAGAAAGTCTAGTAAATAAACATTTTCGAGTGAAAATATTTTTAAATATGCGAATATCACCGGTTTATCAGCTTTTTTCGAGTGATATTCGCTTGATGGGGGAATAGTCTGTTGAAAGAAGTTATGGAATATGAATGGTCTGATAGCCAATTAAATGAATTAGCTGATAAAGTAACCAATCGATTGATGTCTGCCCAGGAAAAGAAACGAAAAAAAATCAGAGACAATGCATACCACAATACGGGCTTGCTTCTTAGAAAATATACGTTACTGAAGAAGCATTGCGAAATTGTTGACCAGGAATTAGCAGAAGAGTTTATGTCAATGTGGAATGATTGGCGATTCAGCCTGGATAGCTTACTCGAGCACAAAGCCAAGACGGCGAAATTGATGAAACATGTGGATTACGCCTTAGAAGTCTTGAAAGCTGAAGATCAACGGGCCTATGATGTAATCTACATGAAGTATTTGCTACCACGAGGTTTTACCGATGAGTTTATTGCTGGAAAATATAACGTGGATCGTACTACAGTGGGGCGATGGCTCAAGTCGGGTCAGCAACAATTATCTGTGATACTGTTTGGAATTGATGTGGTTGTTGACTGTTTCTGATGCACGTTTTGCGCACCACAATGCAACATGAAAAATGGTAATATGTTAGAGTAAAATTATTGCAAACGATTACCGAAAAGTGATTGATTAAATTTATGTTTCTGCTATACTTCTTTTGAAATTATTAAAAAAAGTAGGAAGGAGGAAGATATCTTGGATCAAAAACAACGACAAGAAAAACTCGATGAGATTTATCTTACCAAACAGGTTTGTCCGTCTTGTAGCAAAAATGAGTTTCTAGCTTTACGGCAAGCTCCAGAATATGGACGGTGTCTTGAGTGTTCATTTGACAACGAACTTGAGGGTATGGAAAAGCTTGGATTGAACAAATAAAAGGGTGCCCGCTTGGTCGGGCGTCTTTTTTTTACATAGGCTTCAAAATAGTTTATCAAGAAACGAGGTGGTGAAAATGTGGAGAAATGGGAACTGGCTTATCAAGATTATGTAAACGGCATGAAGTATAAGGATATCGCCGAGAAGTACGAGGTATCCATCAATACTGTTAAATCTTGGAAGTCTCGTAAATGGGGTGCACCACCTGAAAAAAGGTTGCACACAAAAACAAAAAAGGTTGCAACCAAGAAAAAGGTGCAACCAGTAATAGAAAATGATGACCTGACGGAGCAGCAGAAGTTGTTCTGTCTTCTTTATATCCAATACTTTAATGCTACCAAGGCTTATCAGGAAGCTTATAGAGTTGACTACAAGACCGCTAACTCAGCAGGACCTAGGATGTTGGTAAATGTTAGTATTAAAGAGGAGTTGCATCGGCTTAAGGCGGAGTTACAACAAGATATCTATGC
>NZ_JBCOJC010000002.1:0-39353 GCF_040925905.1 Enterococcus sp. 2201sp1_2201st1_C11_2201SCRN_220225 | reverse complement strand
GTAATAATGGTGCGTCGGTCTTACGTCGAATTCAAAGACATGGATCAAGTGGATGGCTCATTAATTCAGGAGGTCAAAAAGGGTAAGGACGGTATTTCTATCAAGTTAGTTGATAAGCAGAAGGCACTCTTAGAAGTCTTGAAGAGAATTGAAAATACCGAATCGCTTAAAACTACCTTGCTTGAAAAACAAATTCAGAAAGCGGAAGCGGAAATACTTAAGCTCAAATCGCAAAGTAGTGATAGTGATAAAGAACTAGAAGAGGACGGTTTCCTTGAAGCGCTTGAGGCAGAAGGTGATGAGTTATGGCAGGAAGAGTAAAGAAGCCAGTCTTCAAATTCAAGCCTTTCAGCAGAAAGCAAAAGCAAGTTCTTACTTGGTGGACAGCTAAGTCTGCGGTGAAGGATAAGGACGGAATCATAGCGGACGGTGCCATTCGAAGTGGCAAAACAATTTCAATGTGCCTTTCCTATGTAATTTGGGCTATGTCATCTTTCAGCAATCAAAACTTTGGGATGGCTGGTAAAACGATTGGATCTTTTCGTCGGAATGTTCTGTTTTGGCTGAAGCTCATGCTAGTGTCTCGTGGCTATCGGTACAAAGATCACCGTGCAGATAATCTACTAGAAGTTACCCGCGGAAATGTTACCAACTATTTCTATATTTTCGGGGGGAAGGATGAACGATCCCAAGACCTCATCCAGGGAATTACGTTAGCCGGCATGTTTTTCGATGAAGTTGCCTTGATGCCGGAATCTTTCGTCAACCAAGCGACTGGACGTCTGTCAGTGGATGGTTCTAAGATGTGGTTCAACTGCAACCCGGATGGTCCATATCATTGGTTTAAGACCAATTGGATTGACAAGCAGGCTGAGAAGAATCTGGTCTATCTCCATTTCACGATGGATGACAATCTTAGCCTTTCCGAACGAATTAAAGCCCGCTATCGCTGCATGTATTCAGGAGTTTTCTATCAGCGATACATTTTAGGGCTATGGACGGTAGCGGAGGGAATCATCTACGACATGTTTGACCAAGTTAAGCATTGCTATGATGCAATGGTGGATTTTATTTTTGGTCAGACCTATATCTCTATCGACTACGGTACGCAAAATGCGACCGTTTTTTTGTTGTGGCAGAAAGGGAAAGATGATATTTGGTATTGCACAGATGAATTTTATTATTCTGGGCGAGACAGTAACAAACAGAAGACTGATTCAGAATTTGCTGATGAATTAGATAAGTTTTCTAAGGGAAGGAACATTAAAGCGGTTATCGTGGATCCATCCGCTGCTTCTTTTATTGCTGAAATAAGTAAACGTGGGTATTTCATTCAAAAAGCTAATAATGATGTTTTGGATGGAATTCGTTTTGTGGGATCACTACTGAATGAAGGAAAAATTGCCTTCAGTCATTCATGCGAGAACACTTTGAAAGAATTTAGTGCTTATATTTGGGATGCTAAAGCAGTAAATCGCGGAGAAGATAAACCATTAAAAACAAATGATCATGCCATGGATGCTGTTAGGTATTTTTGCTATACAGTACTTAAATCGAGCGGATGGCTATATTAGGAGGAGAAGAGGATAGATGAAAAAATAATTTCAATCTAAAAGGGAATGTAAAAACAAGTAAAACCCTCCAGTCTATTGAGAGTAAACTGGAGGGGGATTTCGAATTATTGCAGAGATTCTTTATCGTAATTAGTTGTAGAATTTAAAGAAATAACTTTTACAAATCCAGAAATGATTCATCTACTTCTGGAATTTCAAGGTTTGTTTGGAGTACAGAATATGACCTTAAAGAAACATCTATTTTCCTTTTAAACTTGCGGCGGCTACTAATTATTTCAAATTTTACTTTATTGGGTAATGGATTTTTATAGAAAAAAACGAGCGTTCCCAATTCTACAGAATATGGAGGAATCACTATAGGCGGTAGTAACTTAGGAACTTGGTTAAAATCATAGGATATTTCTATTGAATCTCCAACGAGAGTTTTATTTGTATTTTTTATTGTTACCTTATAAAAACTTCCGGTTTGGTCAGAATAACGAATTTTTGCTTCATTTTTAATTCTAAATTCGGTGATTGTAATGGGAGTACTACTCTTATTGATAAGAAGTACATCAACAAATAATCTATAGTCATCAAAGATATAGCGATCAGGAAAATCGTAATTGACCCTATCAGGTTTCATTTCACGAGTCTTTCCTGTTAATTCTATTTTCAACTTTGCTCTTTGGGACCAAGTTGAAAAGTAAAAAGTGACTAAAGAGATACCTAATGATAAAAAAGGCAAACCGTATTTGATCATATTATCAATCATATTATCACCTCGCTTCCAACAAAAATTATACCAAAGAAAGGAGGTCCATCCTTGGACGATCCAAAGTATTTTTTATCAGAAGACCCGAAAGTGTTAGCAACCGCACTAAAACGGGTAATCAGCCATGACCGCATGGCTTCGCATAAATCAACCATGAGGACTGCTGTGGAATACTACAAATACAAGCACGATATTTTAAATTACCGGATGTTCTACTTGGACAATGAGGGCAAGATTCGCGAGGAAGTATCCCGTAGCAATATAAAAATCGCTCATCCATTCTTTTTAGAGTTAGTAGACCAAAAAGTTCAATACCTGCTATCGAATCCGGTAGAAATCAAGACTGAACAAGCCGGATTGCAAGAACTCCTTGATGAGTATATCGACGAAGACTTCCAAGTTATGCTGCAGGAAGTAGTGGAAGGGGCCAGTCTAAAAGGCTATGAGTATATCTACACCAAATTAACGGATGATCGCCTTCAATTCCAGGTATCGGATAGCTTACAAACTATCGAAATATATAACAATGACAATCAGCTAATTGCTTTTGTTCGCTATTATGATGTGCCCATTTATCGTGAAGGCAAAACGGTAATTGTGACCAGGGCCGAAATTTGGGACAAAGAAAAGGTGTGGTATTTTCTCTCAAAAGGTGATGTCATGCAGACTTTTGAGGTTGATAAGCGCATTAAAGTGAATCCGGTCTATTATGACACGATTGTCAAAAAGGAAACCGGTGAAATTTACGGCCGTTCTTTAGGTTCAGCCTTGGATATGCCGGAATTCATTCCCTTCCTACGTCTTGAAAATAATAAGTACAAGACAACTGATTTAGAGCCTATCAAAGCCTTGATTGATGATTATGATTTGATGGCTTGCGCTTTGTCTAACAATCTTCAGGATTTTGACCAGCCTTTCATCGCTGTAAAAGGTTTCCCTGGAGACAATTACGAGAAGTTAATCAATAATTTGCGCAGTCGTGGTGCTGTGGGGGTTGGGGAGAATGGTAGCCTTGATGTCCATACTGTTGATATTCCTGTTGAAGCCCGCAAAGCAAAATTGCAGGTGGACAAAGAAGGCATTTACAAATTCGGTATGGGCTTTGATAGTTCTCAAGTGGGCGATGGGAACATTACCAATGTTGTGATTCAGTCTCGCTACACCTTGTTAGATCTTAAATGCAATAAGATGGAGGTTCGCCTTCGCAAATTGATTAAGCGAATGTTGGAGCTGATTGTGGCTGATATCAATCAGCGTCATAAGAAAGCATACGATACTAGCGATATCGAAATCATCATTACCCGGGATACGATGGTAGATGAGACTGAAAATGCTAATCGAGAAAAGACGATTGCAGAAACTCGGCAAATTGAACTGGATACAGTTTTAGAAGCCGCTAGTCGCTTGGATGATGAAACAGTCCTGAAGAATATCTGTGAGTTAATGGACTTAGATTTTGAAGAGGTTCAGAAATTGCTTGATGAACAGGATTATGTGGAAGAGCCGGAATTACCGCCTGAGGATGTGATTGAGGATGGTCAAGAAGAACAAGTATCAGCTTGAAATTGAGAAAATACTCGACAGGTCTGAAAAAGATTTAGCCAAGGATTTGCAATCTCTCTATAAAAGTTTGGCTTCTGAAATCACTAAGGACATTGCCCAGCTACAGAAGGAAATTGATACTGACGATAAACATTGGAAAAAGCTACAGAAAGAACGTCTGGAATCTATCAGAGCTTCTATGTACCAACAGATTAATCAGGTAGAAAAACAGGAAAAACAGTCCCTTTGGTCATTTTTGAAGCATCAAGGAGATACGGCTTTTAATGCTTTATTTTATGAGTTCGAAATGAGCCAAAAAATACCCTTAAGTTTTGCGATGCTAGCAGATAAGCAACTAGAAACAATTATTAACACTCCTGTAGCAAGTCGTAAACTTTCAACTCGACTAAAAGGCAATGCCACCAAGATGAAAAAGAATATGAATCGCGTTCTTGTTCGCGGCTTTGCCAAAGGGTTATCCACTGAAAAGATGGCTTTGCAGATTTCTGAAGTTGGCGGTGCTTCTTATCGTCGCTCTATGAACATTGCCAGAACAGAAGCTGGACGAGTTACTGGTGTTACTACTCAAAAATCGCAACAGGATGCGATTAGTGCTGGTGCCCGCATCAAAAAGAAATGGGTATCTACGCTAGACGGTAGCACTCGTCACACTCACCAGCAATTAGATGGTCAAGTCCGGGAAGTGGATGAGTATTTCGAGATTGCCGGGAAGAAAACTCTTCAACCGCATATGTTTGGCCGTGCTGAAGAGGATTGCAACTGTAGGTGCATTGCTATTTCAGTGATCAAGGGATATGAACCTAAGCTTCGACGGGATAATGAGTTAAAAGAGGTTATTGAGTACAAGAATTATGAGGAATGGCGGAAAGCTGCTAGTGCAGATCCAGCACGGGGAAATAAAGTGACTGCTACTAAACAATCTGCTACAAATAAAGTTGAATTTAAAATGATTAGCGATTTTGTTAATCCTAAAGTTGTACCTAAAACATTCGATGAATTTTTGGATATAAAGTATAATGATGTTGAGGGATATAGGCGCTTATCAGACCAAATTTTTGTTGGACGCCATATTCGAGAAGGAAAATGGCATACAAAAATTAATGCTGAAAAGCAGAATGACCATTTGGAATCTACCGCCAAAGAAGGCAAAAGTTACTTTTTATCCGATATTAACGTACAGGCTTTGCTGATTGAGTATGCAGGTACTGGTAAACTTGAAAGAACTGCGAAGGGGAAAAGGCGTAATGTGGAGTTTATCACTACAGATCGTGTAATTGGTTATGATGTTAGCTTGTTAGACGGCTCTATCATTCCTGTGACAAATTTTTATATACACTATTCCTCTGGAAAAACGGTAAGGACGCATTTGGTACCTACAAGAAAGAAGTGATGATATGAAGGACTTGAAGAAGTATTACGGATACTTTGAAAAAGATGTTTTAGTTACCACAGATGACGGTATTTTTACCGGAGCGGTAGTTGATATCAGAACTGCGGCGAATAATCCTGAAGACAACGTAGATGCTTTCATTATTCGTGTAGAGTACGATGATGTTTATATTCCTTGTACCGATATTAAAAAAATCGAATTAGTAAAATAGCACCCAGTCATGAATGTGATTGAGTGCTATTTTTGTACCCAAAATTAGGAGGCTAGATAATGAAAGACTGTTGTGAAGCTGTTTTACATTTAAATGTAAAGCCGGGAATGGCCGACGTTTACAAAAAGGCAATTGAATCAGAGAACTCAGAAACTCGTTGGCGCAGAAATACCATTCTTGATAGAGAAGGCAATATTAAAAGTAATAATCTAGAACCAGAATGGAACGGTGTCTATGCTTGTGTTGCCATAGATGGATTAGCACTCACGATTTCGTTAGTTTCCCACACAGCCAAGAATTTGAAACAAGTCGTTGATTGGTATGAGAGAGTCGGGTGTACGGTGATTCGGACTGATTACAAAGGGACAAGGGTATGAGATTAAAAATCTTTCTTTACTTGCTTATCGTTTTAAAACTAGGCATCTATCTACCGTCCTTTTACTATCTAGGACGGAAACCTACATTGAGTAATATTTGGCATTACTCTAAACAATACCGTCTATAAAGTCCTAGTGAGGGCTTTTTATTTTGTCCTGGATTACGACGTAAAACTGGTACCGCACTGATCCAGCAGTATAACTGGAAACCCAAAGCGGAACCGACCGCTATAAACAGGTATGGGAGGAAAACACAATGGAATGGATTAAAACGATTTTGGCAAAACACGTTAAGGAAGATGGAACTGTTGATCTTGATGCCGCCAACAAGGAAATTGATGCGGAATTCTCAAAAAATGCGGTGCCAAAAGAAAAGTACAATAACGTGTCTAGTCAGCTGAAACAGGCCAATAGCACTCTGAAGGATTTGCAAGAAAAAACAAAGGACAATCCGGATGCCCAGAAGCTCTTGCAAGCTGAACGAGATGCCCGTGAGAAAGCGGAAAAGGCTTTGGCCGATATGGAAGTATCAATTCAAGCTAAAGATGCCTTGACTGCCGCTGGTGCCAAGGATATCGAGTATACCATGTTTAAACTTGGTGATTTGGAAGTTGATAAGGATGGCAAAGTGAAAGACCTTGATAACAAGGTGAAGGATCTTCAAAAAAATATGCCAGATTATTTTCAAACAAAAGATGATAACCAGGATCAAAAAAATGGTCAAGATAATCCTTTAGATGGTTTTCAGCGTGTTGGCGCTAAGCCAGGTGAAGGAGACTCTTCGGGAGCAAATGAAGCACAAGCGATGATTGATGCTTTTATGTCTGATGTACCAACTCCACAAGCAAAATAATAGAAAGAAGGAATTTTAATGCCAGCAGTAGTAAACTATGCCGAATCCTATCAACAAGGATTACAACAACGATATGCAGCAAACGGCTTGCTGTACACACAAAAATTATGGAGTTCTCCATCTAACGGGAAACTGAAGTTCACCGGTGCCAAAACGGTAAAAGTACCAAAACTTTTAATTAAAAATGGTCGTAAGGATCGCACCCGTCGAACCATTACTGCCGTTGATGCGAACTACGAAAACCAATGGGAAGAATATACACTGACCAACGAGCGTTACTGGTCTACTTTAGTTGACCCATTGGACATTGATGAAACTAACCAAGCAGTGTCCATCGCAAATATCACTAAGGTTTATAACGACGAAGAAAAAATTCCTGAAATGGATAAACAAATGGTTTCTACTTTGTTTGCCCGTAAAAAGGCTCTATCCCCAACTGCTGGAATCACTGAAATTGCCATCACTAAGGATAATTTCTTGGAAACCTTTGATGCTATGATGACTGCCATGGATGAAGCAGGCGTTCCTACTGAAGGCCGTTCGATTTTCTGTACTCCAACGGTTCGGACTATGGTGAAGAACTTGCAAGCATTCTCTCGAACGGTACCTGTTCAAAACAGCACTGGTGAGATTAACCGGATTATCAATCGCTTAGATGATGTGACGATTGAACCAGCCATTCCATCTGAACGTATGAAGACTTTGTACGATTTCACTACAGGAGCAGTCGCTGACCCCACAGCCCAACAAGTACATTTCTTCTTGATCTACATTCCGTGTATGGCGGCACCTCAAAAATATAGTTTTGTAGGCTTGGACGCACCATCTGCGGCTAACTCTGGTAACTACTTGTACTATGAACAATCCTATGATGATGTTTTACTATTTGAAACCAAGCACGAAGGATTAGCCTTTGCTGTTGAACCTGCAGCTGCGGGGGGTGAATAAGCATGAAAGTTAGAAAGGAAAATCGTATTTTAACAGTTGATGAGACCGACAAAGCCTTTTATCTTGGTGAGGGCTATGATGTCGTGGAGTTAGACGAGAAAAGCAAGACTTATAAAGTTGTTGAAGCAGCCACTGGCGGTAGAACATACTCGGTTGCTGAATACAATGCTCTTAAAGCTGAAAATGATGCCTTGGTCGCTAAGGTGGCCGATTTGACTGCACAATTGGAGGTTGTCAAAAGCACCGATATGTCTCGCGATGAAATCAAAGCCGCCTTGACTGAAAAAGGCGTTGAATTCAAAGGAAATGCTAGTAAGGAAGATTTGAAAAAACTTTTAGAGGATAGCAAATAAGCTGTCCTCTTCTTTTTTGAGAGGAGACAGCCCATGATTATTACTCTTGAGGATGCTGAAAAAATCTATCCAGATATTACCCAAGTTGATTTGGATGGATTGGAAAAAGCAATTCGGGAATTGACAAACAACCCTTTTCAAAATCGGTCAGTTCGCTTTTGTCATCTGCGTTTTGAAGGTGAAACAACTGTTATTGTCTTTGATGAGGTTGAAGGACTGCGAAGTGGAGATACTATCCAAATTTCTGCTAGTAAATGGAACAATGGTCTCTATGTAATCAAAGAAATTGCTGGGAATACTATTACTCTTGATGGTAATCCAAGGCTTTTCACTGGGAATGATAAAGAAGCTTACCTCACAAAGGTAGAATATCCAGCTGATATTCTCGCTGGTGTTCGGAAGCTTTTGAAATACGATGCTCAGATGGCCGATAAAATGGGTTTGAAGTCGAAATCTGTCTCCAGAGTGTCTGAGACTTATTTTGACCAAAATTCAGGAGAAACTATCAGTGGTTATCCGGCAGCAATGATGTCTTTTGTGGACAAATATCGCTTGCTGAAATGGTAGGTGGCGATTATGAAAGCTTTGCCGTTTGAAATCCTTCGAGAAATGGACACTGGGGAAGTCGATGAAAGAAACCACCCTATTTTAGCGTTTAAGAGCGTTCAGGTTGTGGATGGGTATTTAGACATGATTACGGGTAGCGACGAGCAGACCTATCAAAATTCGCTCCTTGCTTCCAGTCAGCAGGTCTTTATTACAGACGGGATTCCGGATGAAGAAATCCTGACTACTGACCGTATTAAAAATCCAAGAAATGGCCAAGAATTTGAGATTACTTTTGTGGATGACATTATGGAACAAGCTGACCATCTAGAAATCTACTGCAAGAGGTGGACTTAATGGTGTTTCGAGATCACTCACAAGAAGCGAAAGATGCAATTCAACAGGCTACAGTTCGTTGGCTATTCGAGGCCTGTATTTTAGTCCAGGGGCAGGCAATCCTGCTAGCTCCCACCCAGACAGCTAGACTGAAAGGCTCGATTGATTACCAAGTCGATGAGGGAGAATTAGTTGGCTACGTTGGAACGAATGTAGAATATGCCATCTATGTAGAGTTCGGTACTGGTGAATTTGCTGAAAATGGCCGTGGTAGAAAAGGCGGTTGGGTCTACCAAGACCCATCTGGTGAGTGGTTTTTTACTTGGGGCCAAGAACCTCAACCTTATTTGCGTCCGGCATTTCGTCAAACTAGAAAAGAGATTGAATCCTTAGCGAAGGCAATCTTCGGGGAGGAGATTTGATGAACGACAGAATCAAGGTGATCAATTATCTGGAAGAACTTTTCAAAGAAGTCAATCCGGAAAGTTATTACCTGAAAAATACGCAAAAGAAAGTCATCTATCCGTATCAAACATTTTCTCTGACAGGTGAGCCTATTCGGTTCACAGGTCAGGGTTTTTATATTGATGTGGATATTTTTGACAATAATAAGAGCAGTGACGTGGATTTATTGAAAGCTGTATCGGCCATGATAGAGAAGTTTCCGGACCGGGAACCATTTCATCAATTGACGGATGAGTTCTTAGTTCAGATTGAATATCGAAATGATAATCCAATCCCTACTGGCTCAGATACCCTTCAACGCCACACTATCCAGCTCTATTGCAAAATTGATTGGAGGAAATAAAATGACGATTACAAGTGAAACATTACCTAAATCGGGTTATTCAAAAGATACACCGAAACGGTATTTACTAAATGCTGGCGCCTTAGTTCGCAACCTAGCCTGGGATGGCACAGCAAAGAAATGGTCTTATGATGTATTGGGTGCTACCAGCGGCGGTTCAAAATTGTCTCTTAAAAATAATCTGCGCCAAGTCGAAGTTGATGGTGTGTTTACCACTCCAGTTGGCGGTGACATGATTGAATCCAGCGAGGGGACCTTCGAAATCAACGTGATTGAACACACCCGAGATAACGTGAAAATGGCACTGTTTGCTGAAGTAACCGAATCAACCGGGACGGACTATCCAGAAGGCTACGATGTGATTAAGCCCAAACAAAAAATCGAAGAAACAGACTATATTAACAATTTAGGCTATATCGGAACACTTAGCGGTTCAGACTTACCCGTGATTATTATCATGGATCATGCAATTTGTACTTCAGGCCTCGAATTAGAAGTGAAGGATAAGGCAGAAGCCATCTATCCGCTCACTTTTGCTGCAAGAACACCAATTGATGATATTACCAGCACGTCGTTGCCTGTTAGAATCTTGATGCCTAAAGAACCAGAAGTAGAGGCATAGAAAGGAGAATTTCATGAAGTACAAGGTGATTTATCCTTTTATTGAAAAAGGTCAGAAGTATTGGATTGGCGATATTTATACCAATGACGATCCAAAACGGATTAAACAGCTAACTACCAAAAACAACAATCTAAAACGCGTCTTGATTGAACCAATTAAAGAAGATGTCGTCAAAGAAGAAAGCATCAAAACCAAGCGCCAAGTGGATGGCGCACCAGAAATCAAAAAGGAGACTGATGCCAAATGAGCAAACTAACTGAGGTCGAGCAACAAGCATTAGCAGTCAAAAAGGCTGAAAAAGAAAACAAAATTAAAGAGCGCCTGTTGGGCTATTCGATGCGAGAATTAGAGGCCAATGATGTTTTTAAAATTATCGAAATCATCAATATCTTGAATGTTACGGATCTGGTTAATGACTTCTTGCAGAAAAAAGACATTGCGAAAATCAAATCTCAAGAAGCAAAAGAACTGGCGATTGTTGCTGGTGGTAAGGATGAGAAGCAAAAAGAAGCCTTGGCCGATCAAATCAAAGATATTCAGGAAGAAATTTCTGCCCAGAGCTTTGATCTTGTTGGTAAAGCAGTGAAATATATCCTGGCTAACCACAAAAGTATTAAAACAGAGTTAAATAGCTTATTGGCAGACTTGACAGGTAAAACTCCAGAAGAAATCGGCAAAACAAATATTGTTACTTATGCTTTGTTAGTGAAGGATTTTTTCTTAAAGCCGGAATTACGCGAAGTATTCGAATTGCTTTCTTAATTGAACGCTACGGTGGACTACATAAATTTAGAGACACACTATTCAAAAGATATAGTGATGTCTCTTTTTTGTTGTCCACGATTCGTTGGCGTGATTTCCCAGACTTCTTGAACACGATGTTCGATGAAATGACCGATGAAAAATTATGGTCGATGTACATTGGAAATCCACTGGTACAAAAAACGTCGTATATCGAATTCAAGGAACAAATGATGGAAAAAGCCAAGCCAAAAGAACAAGTCGAGTCTGAATCTCAAAAAGCTGCTGAATCTGCATTGAGGATGTTAGAAAAGTTTGGGGGTGACGACTTTGGCATTTAACGTGTTTGAGCTTTTCGGTACGATTGGTGCCGACAACAAAGAAGCCAACGACGCCATCGACGAAACCACTGGTAAGGCTCAAAAGTCTGAATCAATCTTCAGCAAACTTGGTAGCGGCTTGAAAGTTGTCGGTGCAGGCATGGCAGTTGCAGCAGGTGCTGCTGGAGCAGCCGCTGTTGGATTAAGCAAACAAGTCGTTTCTGCTTATGCTGACTATGAACAGCTGGTTGGTGGTGTAGATACTCTATTTGGTAAAGCCTCTGAGAAAGTCCAAGGTTTTGCTGATCAAGCGTACCAAACCGCCGGGATGTCGGCCAATGAGTATATGGAGACAGTAACAGGATTCTCCGCGTCTTTATTACAATCCCTGGGCGGAGACACTGCTAAAGCTGCAACTGTAGCTGACCAAGCAGTTATTGATATGGCCGATAACGCCAATAAAATGGGCTCTGATATCACCAACATACAGAATGCCTATCAAGGTTTCGCCAAGCAAAATTACACTATGTTGGACAACCTTAAACTAGGTTATGGAGGAACCAAAGAGGAAATGCAGCGACTTTTAACAGACGCTGAGAAAATTTCAGGGATTAAATACGATATTTCTAGTTTTGCCGATGTCACGGAAGCAATCCATGTGATGCAAGAAGAGATGGATATCACAGGCACCACCGCAAAAGAAGCCACTGAAACAATCAGCGGTTCGATTGCTGGTATGAGTTCTGCTTGGACAAACTTATTAGCCGGTATGGGAAGTGCCGACGCTGATATTGGCAAGTTGGTTAATAATCTCGTGGAGCAATTCGGCTATGTGATTGACAATATCACACCAGTTTTAGGGAATATTGTGACTGCATTACCACCTCTTTTAGATGGGATACTAAATGCGATTGGTGATCTATTGCCAACGTTACTTGCTGCAGTAACCGATTTGTTTACCCAAGTCTTACAGACCTTGTTGGTGCTTTTACCTGAACTAATTCCAGTTGTAGTTGATACATTGATGACCTTAATTCAAACGATCATTGATAACTTGCCAATGTTTATTGATGTGGCCATGCAAATTGTGACGGCTCTAGTTATGGGACTTGCTACAGCGATGCCAACATTAATTCCTGCAACGGTTCAAGCAATCATTACGATCGTGCAAGGATTAATTGCCAACATGCCAATGTTATTGAATGCGGCTTTGCAATTAATCACAGGATTGGCTCAAGGGCTGATAACTGCTTTACCAATGCTGATTGCCGCATTACCAACAATTATCAATAGTCTGGTAAGCTTCTTTATTAACTCAGTTCCACAAATCATCAATGCAGGAATAAAACTATTAGTTGCCTTGGTTGAAGCTTTGCCTACGATTATCCAAGCAATTGTAAAAGCCATTCCACAAATCATCACTTCGGTAGTTCGGGCGTTCAGTGATGCAACACCGCAATTGATAAAGGCTGGTATTACTCTATTTATCGCCTTGATTGAAAACTTGCCACAAATCATTATTGCTATTGTGGGGGCAATTCCGCAAATTATGTTGGCGATTATTGACGGCTTCTTAGGCTATCTTGGTGAATTAGGAAATGTCGGCTACAAGCTGATTACTGGTTTTATCGATGAATTCACGTCTGTTGATTGGCTAGAAGTGGGTGTCAATATCATTTCTGGTATCGGCAAAGGGATTTCCAACTCTGCCGGAGCATTATGGGATTCAGCCAAAAAAGTCATGGGAGGCTTTAAAGAGAATGTCTTGAGTTTCTTTGGCATTCACTCGCCATCAAGATGGGGCCGTGATTTTGTCGGGAAATGGATTCCTCTTGGGATTGCCGGTGGTATTGAAGATGAAGGCGATTCTATTCAAAATGCTATGGACACCATTTCAGAAAAATTGACATTTAACACGGATAATTTAGGTACAGGAATTGATGTGAATCAAGTTGTCCCTGCTGCAACAACGGCAACTGATGATACTGAAAATGAGTCCGAAACTAACAAGAAAAAGCTTGGCGATACATTTAATATCACTCTGCAAGCACTAGGTGAATTATCCGATGTCCAATTGATGGATATGGCTAGACGCTTGGTTGTATTCATTCAAGAGTTGAGAGAACGAGATAACGATCCAAAAGGAGGGGTGTTCAATGTTTAGACCAGGACAATTTAAAATCAACGGTATTGACAGCGAAGCCTTTGATGTTTATTTAACTGCTAGACCGCAACGTGTTTCTGCTGGCCGGGTCATTGAGTTAAAAGAAAGACCTGGGAATGATTCGGTAGTGGTTGATTATGCTTATTACAAAAATGTGGAATGGAAGTTGAAGTGTGTCGCAAAGTCGAGTGACTACGAAGAAATGTACCATTTGGAAGATAGAATTAAGGCGTGGTTGGATATGTCTGACTACGCCGATTTTACTTACAATTTTGATCCTCACTATATTTACCAAGCGATTGTCGTTGAGCCACCTGTTTTCAGTGGTACTCATAAAAATGGGATGTGGACACCATTTGAGTTCAAAATCAGTTTACGACCATTTAAAATGTCAAGAACCGGCTTGAGGTGGATAAAGTGGGTCAGCAACGAGAAAAAATTAGCAAATATTGAACCTTATATCTCCAAACCTTTAATTCAGATTAAGGGTTCTGGAGATATTTCTTTTTGGGTGAACGATCATAAGTTTGAATTAATCAACGTCGGCAATGAAATACTCATCGATTCTCAATTAGAAGAATCGTATCGAATTGTGGACGGTAATTTGGAAACTCAAGACAGCAAAACGAAATTTCTTGATTTTCCCATTCTTTCTACAGGTACCAATACTTTTAGATGGACTGAAAATGTACAAGAATTCAACATTCAGCCAAGGTGGTGGACAAAAGTTTGAAACCAAGAATTTATGAGCCGACAGCAACGGATTTTAGCACCAACGGCTTAGGGATATTACGAGATTCCACTCGGGCAGATATTCGTGAGGGTGCAAATGGTGTATACGAATTGGAACTTGAACACCCGTTGCTTTCTCGATTTGCTGAATACTTCGAAAACGGCTATCAAATTAAGGTTAAACCGAATGATTCAGAAGCCTACCATATCTTTGAGATTAAGAAGACCTATAAAGATACCATTGGGAACAATATCTTAATTTATGCCCAATCTCGTACTTATCGCTTGGGCAATCGACAGGTTCAGCATGTAGAAATCGAATCTCGTAACGGTCCCGAAGCAATGCAGTTAATTACTGCTGGAATGGATGCACCTTCTGATATTGAATTGTTTTCTGATATTACCACTGTTTCCAGTACAGTTTTTGAAGCTAGAAATGTATCGAACTGTATTGCTGGTGAGCAAGGTTCTTTGCTCCAATATTGGGGTGGAGAAATTAAACGAGAACCCTTTAAGCTGTCTCTCCTAAAACGTCGTGGACGGGATAACGTGGGAGTGGTTCGGTATGGTAAAGATTTAACTGGTTTGAAAATTACTTTTGACTGGCAGTCAATCGTTACCCGTTGTCTTCCTTACGCTGACCTACAAGACGGTAATGATGGAAAAACGAAGCGTATTTACGGCAATAATGTAGATAGCGAATTAATTAGTAACTACCCAGATATTTATGCCAGACATATTCAGTTCACCGAAGAGCAAGGTGTGAAGGATTTAGAAAGCTTAAATAAAGTGGCAAGCAAATATTTCACTTCCACCAATCCCGGTATTGATAAGCCTAAAATTTCAATTGAATTAGCAATTGATAAGCTGACTGATTCTGAAGAGGCGAAAGAATTTGCCAGATTACGAAATTATGGCTTGTTTGACACCTTCAGCGTTTATCATAAACTTTACGACATTTACGTTGATGCCAAAATAACCGAAGTAGTTTACGATTCATTAAACGAAAAAACGAAGAAAATTGTGGCTGGGGATGCCAAGTTAACCTTTTATCAGCAACAAAATAATGAGTTGCGAGAGACAATTAAATCCTTGACCAAGAAAGGATACATGTCTGAATTCGTTGATTATATTACTGATTTAATCAACGGAGTAGAAGGCGGTTCTGTTTTACAGTATCCGAAAAATAAACCTCACACGACCTACTACATGGATACTGATAGTCGAGAAACATCCAAGGATGTTATTGCCATTAATAATCAAGGGCTTGGTTTTTCTCGTGATGGCTGGCTGGGCCCATTCAAATATGGATGGACTATTGATGGGGTTTTGAATGCTGACTTCATTCGAACTGGTAAGATTATTGCTGATATTTTGGAAACCTCCCTTAATGGTTTAGGAGATCAACTTCGGTTTGTTGCCGGAGTGATTCAAGCGTGGAATAACGGCAAGAAAATCATGGAGCTAACAAAAAAAGGAATGCGATTTTGGGGAGGGTCTAGCGAAATCGGTACTATTGGTACAACCGACTCCGCAGGGAATCCATTTCCGGACGCCCAGACCCCAACTCCAATCGAGGATAACGCTTTGGTTATTCGCTCTAACGGTTCCGGAAAGTATATTTTGATTTCGCCGACCGAAGGAAAAGGCTTTGTAATGCTAGGGAATGGTACAACTCTCCATTTAGGTGATCTAAATATCTATGGGAAACTATCCATCAATGGCCAAGAAGTCTACCCAGGCCAAGGCGGAGGCCCTAGCAATCCTGGTGATTGGGACGGAACCTACCCACCAGAAGTGATAACGAGCGCTGATAAGTTTGCCTGGGAACTTTGGGTGTTCCTGCTTTCCAAAGGCTATTCTAAAGCCTCGATTGCCGGAATCCTGGGGAACGTTCAAGGCGAGGTCGGCGCTGGGATGAATCCAGACACCGCTCAAGTTGGTGGCCCCGCTTACGGAATCGTGCAATGGGATGGATCGGCATATCCATTAGTCGGACCGGCTACCTATGACGGTCGTACCTATGTTACTAACCTGTTTAATGCCGCAGGAATTACTGACGAGATTTCCTCCATGAACGGCCAAGCCAAGCTTTTGGATTGGTGCATGTACAATGGCCAGTGGCTAGGGCGTGTCAATCCGACGTCGGTTTCTGGCTTTAAGACCATGACCGATCCACAAGCCGCAGCTTACACGTTTGAAGAAAACTTTGAACGTCCGGCCGCGGCACACCCAGAGCGACAAAGCTGGGCGCAAGCTTGGTATGACAAATTTAAAAACTTAACCGTGACCCAACCAAACAACGATATCGTGTCTATCGCACGTAGTTGGCTTGGTTGGTTTTATTATGTCCAACTGCATCCGTCCTCTGATTTGGGCGATCTAAAAAATCCGAACAAATCAGGTGGTACGGATTGCTCCGGTTTTGTCTGGTTGGTGCTTTACAAGGCCGGCTACCGGGTACCGGCCAATATGCAGTGGTACACCGGATCTATGACGTCGGATGCTCGAGGGAGTCATAGCTGGTTAACAGAGATTAGTGCTAGCCAGTCCCGTGCAGGCGATATCATCATTTACAACCAAGGCGACGGCGCAGGAAATAACGGGCACACAGCTATCCTGCTGGAGCCGTACAAAGGCAACGATACACAGATCATTGAGATGGGCGGAGACAGTCGCTATACCGGCGTCAATATCTCCACTATTGGATACGCGTTTGGGTCTCTTTTGAGTGGGGACCGATGCTTAGCGAGAGGAGTCAAATAATGGCATTTAATGACAAAGGACTAAACCATCTAAAAAGCCTGATTGGTCAGGCGGTAGGCAATGCCCAGTGTTACGCGGTAGCGGCCGTCTATAGTGGCGTGATGCGCGGACCTGACCTTGGTGCTGGCACCTATTATAACGAGATGGACCCAGTGGAAGGGGCGGATGTCTATTCCGCCTCTGAGATTGGCCACGCCTATCACTGGGACAAATATGGTTGGGAGGTCATAGATAATCCGGATTACAGCCAACTTAAAACAGGCGCTATCGTCTGTTTTGAGCGCTCTTTGGCTTTGAACGATACATTTACTACCCACGAGTACTACGGGCACTGTGGCGTGGTGAGGAGCTTAGAAAACGGCCTGATACAGACCTATGAACAAAAAGGAGAATCCGGTGAAATCGTGGAGCAATACGAGCGTGAATATCTAGGTACAGAGTCGATTGTCTCTGTGGTTATCCCACCAGATTTCGACGGGACACCAACGGAGTTTATCCATGGACAAGCAATAATTGATGAAATAGAGGAGTGATGATTTTTGGAATTAAACCAATTTAGAGATGTGGATTTGGTGATTGATAAAGCCAACGACAACTTTATCCAGCGGCAATTTGTCAGCCAAGGTGATTACAAAGGGCGGACGTTGACCGCTCAATTTACAAATAGCGGATTGATTGGAGAAATACCAGGATTAGCTGCTAATTTATATTGGCAAAACCAATCAAGTGGATTGACTGATTTAACAGCGTTTGAATGTATTGATAAGTTAAACAGCATTTTCCGGATTGAATATCCAGAACACATGATGACACCTGGTAAAGTAATTGCTAATATCCAAGTGATCCAGGATGGTAAAGTAACACATCTTAAATCATTTGAGCTGACGGTCCAAAAATTGGCCGGGGAAATGACCGGAATTGTTAATAAAGCGGAGTATAGTGCTTTGGTAGCTGTGTTGGCGGATGCTAATCAGTTTCGGACGGATATTGATACTCTTAGGATGGATAAGGCGGATAAAATTGCTTTGGCTGAGACAGATGCGGAAGTGGCGGAGCTTGAAAGTAGCAAAGCGGACAAAACGGCATTAGCCAATACGAATCAACAGGTATCCGGCTTGGCATCTGGCAAAGTTGACAAAGGCGGCAACGAACAAATAACCATGCCGATGTTATCTCAGCCAGTCAAAGAAGCCATGGCAGGTGGCAGTTTACCAGTCGTGGGCGATGGTGCTGTTAATACATCTAATTTAGTTGACAATGCGGTTACTCAAAGCAAAGTTGCCGATATGGCATTTAGTGTGCCAACGTTCGAATTTAGCGTACCGCCAAACATTGATACGACAGCTAAATCGATGAGTATTCCCGCAGGCAGATTTAGATTGGGAAAAAAGAGTACGCTGATAAATGCACACGAAGTTGATCTTTCTACTACTACGTGGGGGAGTTTGTTTTTTAACACATCATTAAACACTTTTACCTACACTTCACCAGCAAGCTCAAGTATAGACGAGCCAAATAATCTTTGTGTTGGTGGCATTCAATACGGAATTGTTAATAATCCAATTATCAGTTTGCCGTTTGATTTTTCTTACAATGGAGGCGCAATGCCAAACGCCTCAGTTGGTGGAATGGTAACATACGCCTTAACTGGTCAAAAAATGCAATTTGATTTTGACAATTTGACTGTCACGGTGCCAACTTTGCGGATTGTAACTAAAAATCGATCAAAATATTATACAAATGGAGCAAGCGCACAAACTTTGCCATTTGCTAATACATCAAATTTGCAAATGATAACATACGATTACGATAGTGATCAACTGCTGGTTGGTACAGTTGGAAATAACGTGCCGATAAATGGAGTAGCACTTGCGGTTTTTGATGCAACAGCCAAAATGATTACGAGTACCCTCGCTTATACGATTAACGGTGCAATCCAAGCTACAGATCAGCAAGACCAAGCAGTGTCGATTTATTGTCTAGGAAACGTGAGTCAAATCATTAGCGGAACGACGATTACTCTGGTTTTTGACAACAAATCATTACACGTGGACTCGCCATGGTTTTACGGGTTTGCAACATTGGAAAATCAAGAAATCGAGATTAAACATAACGAAACATTAGTTTTTAATTTTGTTGAGAAAAAACTAGAAGTAATTAACAGCCGTTATAATCGAGGGAAATGTTTTCCCGTAGCGTTTAATAACAATGGCATTTTGAAATATCAAAATATCAAAATTGTAGAAAAAGAAAACGACACAGAATACACTACGTATTTTCCGTCCGAAGAAATAAGATTTGATTTTAATATTGATCAAGATGCAGTGGTGGTAGAAGACGAAATCTGGATTTGCGGTTCCGGAAGCGAAGAAATAAGCGGAACTATACACCGTTTAAACAAAGTCACTTTTGAGAAATTGGGCACAATTAGCCACGGTTTAGGCCACATGGGGAATGTAGATTACAGAAATGGTTATTTGCTGGAAACCGAGGGAATCAAAATTGACGGAACAAATAATGTAGTCCCTAAATTGTTTTTTTACAAAAATCCATATGGCAAAGATACTTTGGTGCTTACAGATGACGACTGTTTTAGCATTGATTTTAACGAGGGCACAAAAATATTAGAACAGTCAATTTTGGCTCCTGGTGGAGTTTTTGGCGAAAATGATCGTATTATTTATATGATTGGATCGGCATGTATTTACAAGTTGCTTTTAGGCGTTGGCGCTCAGGATTTATCTGACCAAACGACTGACAAGTCTGACATGGATTGTTGGGGGGCTTTTGTATCAGGAAAACCAGCCGATGAGTTTAATGGCACTGCAAAAATTATTGATCGATTTTATGGCACACAAGCGGGAGTTATGCAGGGTATTAGCTATCGAAACGGGAATATCTACTACATGTCTGGATTTGACGACCTGACCTGCAAAGTCATCGAGTTCTCTAATGGATCATACCGAATCAAAGAACGGCTAACATATCTTTGGATGGATGATAATGGTGCTGCTAAACAGATTGAACCAGAAGCAGTATTTTTTATTGGCCGAAATTTGTATCTTGGCGGCCGGAATTTGGGTGACAGCTTTCTGGTCCATAGGGAAATTTAATTAGATTGGAAAAGCATGCTCAATCGAGTGTGCTTTTTATTTATGCCAAGAAAGAAGGAAAGCAAGTGGAAAAGTATTTTAACGGTATCAGTATGTTTGTTGGTCTGGCCGGTGGAGTTATCGCCGGCCTTTTAGGTGGCATTGACACGATTATGCATGCACTCATCTTTTTGATGGGGACCGATTATTTAACCGGATTAATTAAGGGAATCAAAAATAAGAGCCTGAATAGCCAGATTGGCTTTTGGGGATTGATTAAAAAAGGATTGATTTTAGTCGTGGTCATGGTGGCCGTCGAGTTAGAACGGATGACTAGTAACGCTATGCCGATCCGGGAAATCGTCATCATGTTTTATGTGGCCAACGAGGGTATCTCACTCCTCGAAAACCTAAGCGAGTTTCTACCACTGCCAGACAAGTTGAAGGATTACTTTACTCAAATCCGGGATACCGGTGACTCAAAACTGGAAAATGTCGACAAAGACGACCAAGAAAACAACCTATAAGGAGGTAGTACCATGTCTATATTAGATATCGTGGATTTATCCAACAATAACGGCTCCAAAAACATCAAGGACTATCCGGCAGATGGCTATATGTTTAAGGCCACCGAGGGCAATTACTTTACCGATAAATACTGTGACCAATTTGTCCAACAAGCTATCAAAGCTGGCAAAGTCTGGGGCGTGTACCATTTTATGGATGGCTCCCCGTGGCAAGCCCAAGCGGATTACTTTATCAATGCCACTAAAGGGTATGTTGGCAAGGGTATCTTATGCCTGGACTACGAAATGTACGGACGGCAAGGTCCCGCTATTGCTAAAAAATGGCTGGATTACGTCTATCAAAAGACTGGCGTCCGGCCAATTATTTATATGAGTGCTAGCGTGACAAAAGAGGAAAACTGGGCGGAAGTAGTCAAAGCTAACTATGGCTTGTGGGTGGCTGATTACTCCGCACCATTGGATAAACTTGGCTATTGGCCCGGCGCCATGATGTGGCAGTATACGTCAACTCCATACGATAAAAACTATTTCTATGGAGACAAAACTGCCTGGCAAAAATATGCGGCTAAAGCAAGCACCCAACCAGCACCTGAAAAGCCGTCTACACCGTCAACTGGTAGCAAGTTGCCATCGTTGGAAAGCTTGGCCACAGAGGCTGTCAAAGGCAAATACGGCAATGGCGACGCACGAAAAAAAGCTCTGGGCACTCTGTACACAGGCGTGCAAGCAATCATCAACCACCGGACAAATCCATCCGGCTTAACTACTAAAACGGTAGATATTTTAGTCAAAGAGACGCTCAGAGGCGTGTATGGAAATGGCACAGATCGTGTGGCGCGGCTGGGTAGCTACTACAAAGCAGTACAGGACAAGATTAACAAAGGGTAAAAAAATAGCCCCGGTTTTATCCGGGGCAGTACATAGACTTAATTCATATTTATCTAATCCGAATTTGCATACCTGGATACATCATATAATTATTGGGATCCAAACCATTTAAAGCAAAGATGGTATCCACTGAGACCCCCGTACGAGCTGCTATTTGATTTGGGCCTTCTCCTGATTGAACCAACGTGTAGTCCCCATCTTTTGAAGTTTCTTGCTCTGAAGACACTGGCGTTTCTGCTGCTTGAGTAACCTGGGAAGAAGAAGGTTCAGTAGGCTGTGGTTCTTCCGCTGATGACGATGCGGGTTCTGCCGCTACTTGAGGAGTGTAACTTTCCTGAACTGTTGTTTCACCTTCACTAGACGAGCTAGTAGTATCAAATGGTGGCTCTGTCAATTTAAGAGAAGCTGATTCGGTATATTGTTCAACCAAAGCCTGATCAAGGCCACCATTAAACTGCATCAATACCAGATTGTCTTCATCTACAGCCGTATAGGAGAAGAGGGCAGCAGAACTTTTTCCTAAGTCATCATAGTAAGCCTTGGTGGCGTTCAAGTCTTCCAGATTATCGAAAGTTAAAATCCGTGCATTTTTTTGCTCGTCTTCGTTATCAGTTTCAATCAAAGAAAAAATTGCCGCGTCTTTAGCCGTCATAGGCGCCATACCGAAATCATCCTTGGTCATTTTGCGTTTGTTATAAACGACTAGTGATTTATCCTCGAATTTCTTGATATAATCATCAGTCGAGGCAACTTCTTTTTCTTTAGTAGAAGAGGTAGTGGTTTCTGTAGTGGAACTTGATGCGGTGGATGAAGATTTAGTTTTAGTCTTCTTGTACGGCTGCAGAACCATTTTATTTCCTTCATCTTCATCGGTGTTCTTTTCTTTGTCAGGAGTAAAGATTACATTATCATCGTCCTTGGTTACCTTGTAGAAAATTTTGCTATTATCCTCAGTGTCGGTTAGTTTTAATTCATCTTTATTTATTTCGTATTCAAACTTGAAGTTCAGTTGTTCAACGAGTTGTTTCCCAATTTCTTCGCCTAATGCTTCCCAGCCATCTTCTGCTGAAGATTCCAGACTGGAAGTGTCCACTTTAATAGACATCACGTGATCCGAAAAAGAGACGATCATATTAGGAGTTCCTTTTTCCTTTTCAGCTTTAGAGGGTTCAACCAGCCAATCGTTCGCCTTCAAGTTCTCAGGAGTCACATAAGACTTACAACCAGCAAGTACAAAAACAACCCCTAATAGTATTATTCCCAACCACTTTTTCATAACTACACCTCAATTCAGTTTTATATAAAAAGTGTATCATAAATAAGGCAGAAATAAGGCAAAAAGTGGCATAATGTTGAACTATAGCAGATATACACACAATAGAAGAGACTTGCTAAAATCACTGATATGACAGCTTTTGAACTTGATTTGATATTTGATGAAATAACCGCTAATATCTTCGTGCTTTACACGGTAAAGCTGCACGTATCAAAGAAATCCGTCGTTAATTTTTGTTATAAAAATGACGAAAGACCATCGAGAAATCGGTGGTCTTTTTCTTTTTATCTTGTTATTGATGTTTTCTTAAGCTTTTAGCGTGTTTAAATATAATCGTTTGAAAAACTTCCTAACAAAAGGAAAATGATTTGTGTATGATACAGTTAGCAAATAAATTATAGTAAAGGTACAAGTAATCGCTTTCTTGTAGGTGGGAATCATGTTGACGTCAAATGAACAATATTTAGTTGAACAATTAGCAACAAAGGAGGGATATCATTCCTATAAATCGCTTGCTGAAGCGTTGGGAGTTTCAACACGCACAATACGCAATCTATTGCAAAATATTGAGCCATTCCTTGCTAAGAATAATCTTCATATTGAGCAAAAATATGGGATTGGTATTCGAATGGTTCAAAGCATTGGTCGTAATCGGGAGAATAGAATAATACCTCTTGTCGATTTATCGGCAATCTATCGAAGAGAAGTAATGAAGCTGTTACTTTTGTTAAATTTTCGAACAAAAACTTCTATCAATAAATTGGCAGAACAATTCTATGTTACGAAGAATGCCATCTTTTTAGATTTAAAAAGGATAGAAAAAGAATTATGGATTTACAATCTTACAGTTGTACGTGATCATGAGGGGACGAGAATAGAAGGACAACGGAAACTGATTAAACGAGCCATTATTGATATTGTTCATCAATACGGGATTTCAATTATGTATGAAAATCAAAAATATATATCTGAGTCTTTGGGTGTGGATTCTGTGGTATTATCTGCTGAATTTGAACAATTGGTGAGGGAGCTCTTAAAAGAAACCCATGACCTATACGACTATAACTTTAACTTCGACTTTTTTCAAACACTGATTATCCATTTGGTAGTGGATATAAAATTGTTTGGTAAAGAATCAGTTGAAAGTGAGAAAAGGAAGGAATTTACAAGAGCAGGTGATTATTTTCAAAGTCGGTTAGAGGAGATTTTGGGAATATTATTTAGTGAAGGTTATAATTCTAATCGATTTCAAGAATACTGTGATGCGTTCTCCATTGTTGAAATTGATGCACTTGAGAATAAAGGGACAAGCATATTGATAGAAAATTATGAAAAAATTTCTGGCATTCGACTTGTGGAAAGGGATTTACTTAAAAACGAATTAAATCGTTTTTTATATCAAAATGGGCTTAGACAAGAATACAGAATTGCAGTATTTCATCCTATGCTTAATGCATTTTTAAGTAATTATGGGCCACAGTTTGTTGCTCTAAAACTTTCTCATCAATCCAATAGCGAGATGATTTCAAAAATGACAGATGATGAGATTGCTTATGAACTTGTCTATTTTTTAATTCACTCAAGACAGTATCAGCGTGATTTTAAAATTGGAGTAAATATGCACAGTAGTGCAGAATTTTTGACTTTCCTGTTACAGAAACTGGAATCTGAATTTCCTCTATCACAATTTGAGAAAGCAACAATTTCTGAGGAATATGATCTGGAAATAAGTGTCAGCTCCTTTTGGGGGAAGAGGGGATTAGAAGAGGGAAAATCAATCGATCCAAATAATCTTCAACAATTGGAAGCATTGCGTAACCAAATTGAAGGAAGACGCGCTGAAAAATTAATCAAATGTATCGAGACTACCTTCGATTATAGAAAGGAAATGATAGCTACACTACCTAAAAAAGACAAAGAGAATGTGCTCGAATTGATTAAATCATCATTGAATAATAATTTTTCTCTATCTGATAGTGAATGGTTTGATTTAGTTGAAGAAGATAAAATCAATCCAACATTTTGGAGCGAAAAACAATCAGCTTTGCTTGTTTTATATATGTCGGAAATTACCAAGAGCGTACTCATACGATTTGACCTTCCTGCCCAAATTAGGTGGCGGAACAATAATGATTTAAGTCGTGTTAATAAAATTTATTTATTGATAAGTAATCAAATCAATGTAGAAGAATCTACCGTACTTTATAAGGTAATCCAATTTGATCGAATAATACAAAAAAATCTTAAGGAGAATTAATATGAATAAATTTGTGGAGTTTGTTGACCAAAAGGTATCCCCGCCGTTAATGAAACTAGGTGAGAATCGTTATATGGTTGCCGTTAAGAATGGAATGATTCTGACTGTCCCGTTCACTATTATTGGATCTATTTTTATGGTCTTAGCTCAGTTTCCAGCAGAAGGGTATCAGTCATTCATTGAACCGTACAAAAATGTTTTGATGGTTCCAACTTCAGTAACTTTTAACATTTTGGGGTTAATCGCCGTTGTAGGGATTAGTTACAGTCTCGCAAAAGTATACCAAATAGACTCAATTCGAAGCGTATTGATGTCGCTTGTCTGTTTTCTGCTAGTACAAACGGGTTTGAATGAAGAGGGCGTATATATCTTAAATACCGGAAATTTTGGGACACTGGGTGTGTTTGCAGCAATTATTGTTTCGTTTATTGTTGTTGAACTGTATCGTTTTTGTTTGAAGCGGAATCTTTCAATTAGAATGCCTGAGACTGTTCCCCCGGCCATCGCTAAATCCTTTGAAATTTTGATGCCATTACTTTTGTCTATTAGTCTTTTTTGGGTGATTAGAATTCTTTTAAATTTTGATATAAATGCCGCATTGAACGCACTTTTTAGCCCACTTGTAATGGGACTTAACACATTACCGGGAATTATTTTATTTATGTTCCTCCGTTCTTTGTTATGGTGTGTTGGTATCCATGGTGGAGCTGTTTTATCAGTTGCAGATCCAATTTTCTTAACTATGTTAGGTGCTAATGCTGAAGCCTTTGCTACTGGTCAACCGGCACCATATATTACAGCAGCTGGTTTTGTCAATTTCATCTTTATAGGTGGTGGTGGAGCCACTATGATGCTTGTAATCTTTATGATGTTTTCAAAAGAAAAAGGATTGCGAACTTTGGGACGATTATCTTTCCCTTCCAGCTTATTTGAAATCAATGAGCCTATTGTATTTGGAGCCCCAGTAGTATTAAATCCAGTTCTGATGATTCCGTATACGCTATGTAATTGTTTATTAGCGATTATTGCCTATTTGTTAATGCATTTCAATTTAATCGGTCGTCCGGTAGCTACAGTTCCATGGACAACCCCACCAATTTTAATGCAATACCTAACAGCCGGTGGTGATTGGCGAGCTGCTGTATATGGTGTGTTTGCTCTTGTTCTAACTGGTGCAATTTACTATCCGTTCTTTAAAATGCTTGAGAAGCAACGTTTGGAGATTGCGGAATTGGAAGAAAAAAGTGAACTAACAGCAGTGGAAGTAGTTTCTGAGGTAGAAGTACGATGAATAGTAATAACAAGATGAATCACTTTATAGAGCAACAATTCTCTTTGCTTCCTCAATTATTAGAAAGAGAAATAGAGATACCAAATCTAGAAGATATTCCGAACATAATCATATTCGTGGGCTCGGGAAGTTCATTGAATGCAGCTCGCATAAGTGAACCTTATTTTCGGGCTGCTGGCAATAAGAACATTTTCTTCATGTCACCAAGCCAATATCTCCCCCAGATGGATAAATTGGAACGGCATTTTTTAGTGGCTATTTCTCAAACTGGAACAAGTATTGCAACAATTACGTCAATTGAGAGAGCAGCGCAAGCAGGAAATCCTACAATATTGATCAGTGCTACACGTAACCTAGAGAAAAGAGAAAAGGCTTCTGCATTTATAGATTTGTATTGTGAAGATGAAAAAATTGGTCCGAAGACAGTTGGGTTTACTGCTACTCTTGTACGACTGATTCAATTAGCAGAAGTTTTGTACCAGTCATCTGGACGACCTTGCAACTTTGTTAATGAGCTGAGAGAAAACATTCGATTGCTTCCAGTAGTAAAAGCAAATACAGAACAATGGATTGAAACTCACCAAGATTGGGCTAAGGCCCCTTATCTTACCATAACTTCGGATGAATCATTCAAAGCAGTTATTGATGAAGGTGCATTGAAGTTACTTGAGACGTTAATGGTTCCAGTTACATCTTATGAAATTGGTGAATTTACTCATGGACCTCATCGTTTAATCCATAAAGGGAGTTTTCATATATATTTTGGATTGGATAATACAGAAAAATTATCTAAAAAAGTTGCTGAATATACTCGTAAAGTACAGGGAAAAGTCCTATATCTAGGTTTTAACCACAGTGATATTAATTTGAACGTTGTTCAAAAATCTTGTGGAGCTGAAATAGTCGTGTCATTAGTATTTCAAGTATTAGCCAATGAATTGGCATTACTCGGAGGATTTAATCCCGACGATAAAGTTCATTCGAATTTCTTTAGCTATATTGGAACAAAAAACTAAATAGGAGATGGAAAAATGTCATTAAATATTGCAATTATCGGAGCAGGTAGCGTCTACACCCCAGAAATTATTGAAGGGTTCGCAAATAATAAAGAAAAATTACCAGTTACAAAACTGACTGTGATGGATATTAATCCGGATCGCTTGGAAATTATGTATAATTTCTTAAATCGATACAAAACATTTCATAAATTAACATTTGATATTGTTAAAACCACTGATTTGGTTGAAGCAGTGAAGGGGCAAGATTTTGTATTAACTCAGATTCGGGTAGGTGGAAATCAGGCCCGCATTAATGATGAAAAGATTCCGTTGAAATATGGGGTGATTGGCCAAGAAACAACAGGACCTGGTGGATACATGAAAGCATTGCGAACTATCCCTGCTATTTTAGAGATTGCAAAAGCAGTAGAAGAATATAATCCAGATGCGTGGCTAATTAACTATGCTAATCCGACAGGCGTTTTAGCTGAGGCAGTCCGAAATTACGCTGATATTAAGTTTATTGCTTTATGTGCTGGAGGTATGCGCCCTCGGACATGGGTTGATTGGGCATTAGGTGTGGATTATCGAGACGTTAAGTATGATTTTGTTGGTCTGAATCATATGAATTTTGCTTATAATATTCGTGTAAATGGCCGAAAAATTACTAAGGAAGAATTTGACAAAGTTGCTGATATTCATGAAACGGTTTCACCAGAGTTAATCAAGGAGTTAAATGCATTACCGAGTCTATATTGTCAATACTACTTCCATAGAAATAAGAAATTCAATGAACTGAAAAATGCAGAAAATACCCGAGGAGAAATTGTCCTTTCTCTTGAGAAAGAAATATACGAAGCCTTAGCAAATTCTGAACAACATGATAAACCAGAGATTCTCAAGAATCGTGGTGGTGGTGGCTACAGTGAGCTTGCACTGAATGCATTATCTGCTATTTATAACGACGAAGATATGTGGGTTGTAGCCAACGTAAAAAATGAACGAGCTATCGAATTTCTACCGTACGATGCCTCTGTTGAAACACCTTGTGTACTGAATAAAAACGGTATTACTCCATTAGTACAAAATAATATTCCAGAGGGGGTTTATGGCCTGGTATCAGGCGTCAAGAACTACGAAAGCCTGGTAGTGAAAGCTGCTGTAGAAGGTGATTATGGGAAAGCGCTACAAGCTATGGTTGCTCATCCATTGGTTGGTGATTACGATATTGCAAAACCTATGTTAGATGAAATGCTACTAGCGAACAAAGAATACATCCATCCGAAGCTTACAGAAAAACTTATCAACAAAGTTGCTATTTTTAGCTAAATTTTAAAAAATAGCTGTTTTTATCAGAAACGAATAAGATATATCTGATTAATTAATTTATATATAAATCAAAAATGTAGCTTTCACTACTAAAATCTTAGTGAGAGTTACATTTTTTTATTTTTGGATTTGTAGATAATCTCAGTGATTTTTGTGTATAACTTTACCTATTTGTGTACATATTTAATCCTTGTACACAAAATCTATTCTGCTCCAAGTTTGTTGTATAATCCAAGGGCAGTCTTTATACTGATGATGAATTAAAGAAAGGGGATACAAAAAATGAAAGAATATCTTCAAAAATTGGGAAAATCCTTAATGATGCCAATATCCATTATTGCGGCAGCGGGGATTTTTTTAGGGATTGCCTCTGTCTTACAAAACCCTAATATCGTGGGTGAAGGCTTTGTGGCAATTTCAGGTGTTCAAAATACGATTGGTTTTATTCGAGCGATTGTAGGGGCACTCTTTGGCAATTTGCCAATTTTATTTGCAGCTTCAGTAGCAATTGGTCTTGCTAAAGGAGAAAAGACAACCGCAGCTTTTGCAGCAATTATTGGTTTTATTTTGTTCCATGTGACCATTAGTTATTTTCTTAGTTTAAAAGGTATTACAGCTGCCACAATGTCAGTAGAAGCGCTGATTGAAAGTGGTCAGTCTACGTTAGAAGCGACTAGAACCGCCTCCCTTTATGAATCAGTACTGGGAATTTTTACTTATCGAATGAATGTTTTCGGTGGTGTAATCGTGGGGATGTTAGTAGCGACAGTTCATAATCGTTTCTATAAAACAGAATTACCCATGGCGATTAGTTACTTTGGTGGGAAGCGACTAGTTCCGATTATGACTACAGTGACAGTTCCGATACTTGGGATTTTAATGTACTTTGTTTGGCCGTTTTTAGGTAAAGGAATTGAAGGCGTGGGGAATTTAATTGCAGATTCTGGAGCATTTGGAGTCTTCTTATTCGGTGCCATTGAACGTCTGCTAGTGCCAACTGGCTTGCATCATATTTTAAATCAGCTTGTGCGTTTCACACCAATTGGTGGCGTGGCTATGCTTGATGGTGAACAAGTGGTAGGTGCTTTGAATATCTTCAATAAATTATTAACAGAATCTGATCCGAACATGGATATTATGCGAGAAGCAACTCGTTTCTTAGCACAAGGTAAAATTCCATTTATGGTCTTTGGTTTACCGGCCGCTTGTTACGCTATGTATAAAACCGCTCGTCCAGGGGAAAAGACTCGCGTAAAAGCCTTGCTATTAGCTGCGGCCATTGCAAGTTTCACTACTGGGATTACTGAACCAATTGAATTTTCCTTTATTTTTGTTTCACCAATTTTATTTATCTTCCATGCGTTGATGTCAGGTCTTTCATTTATGCTAATGAATTTACTAGGGGTTTCAATTGGGAATGTGCAAGGAGGAGCAATTGACTTAGGAGTTTTTGGTATCTTACGTGGTTTAGAAACTCATTGGTACTTTGCTGTCATAGTGGGTATCTTTTATGCCTTTGCTTACTACTTTGTCTTTAAGACTGTGATCTTACGACGTAATGTAAAAACTCCTGGTCGTGAAGATGAGACGGAGCCAGTTGCTGTGACAGCAAGTAACACTACAAAGGGGAGCTCTGCAACAGATATGGGCACCACTATCGTTACTGCATTAGGTGGAACGGAAAATATCCAATCCATTGATAACTGCTTCACTCGTTTGCGACTTGTTCTCGTTGATTCTGAAAAAATTGACGAAAAGGCGTTGAAAGCAACCGGGGCTGCGGGAGTTATGAAACTTGATGACAAAAATGTTCAAGTTGTTTACGGACCGCAAGTGGAAGGAATTGCCTTAAAAGTCAAAGATGCAGCTCATATGGCGGAATAAAAAAGTTGGGTAGAGAGAATTCTCTACCCAATCTTTAAATCGTTCCTTGAAAGGCAGCGGAGTAGTATTTTTTCAAATACTCTGTGAAAAGCGTGTTGCCAATATAGTGAAAGCTTAAGCGATCCGCTACATCAATCCCATCAATTACTACTTTCGAGGTCATGGCGTAGAGCTGAAAGTTGGTAATCCGACTCAGTTTGTTTTGAGAAAAGCCGGTAATGCTGACGGTTTGAGCACCGGAAATATTGGCAATATTCACCGGTTCAATGGTGTTTTCCGTCTCGCCACTAATACTAAAGGCAATTACCAAATCATTTTTTGTTAACTTTCTGGCTGCGTGACGCATCATGTGAGGCTCCCAAAAGATATGAGAATTTTTGCCGACTACTTGAAGATAGTTGTGCAGCTCTTCTGCCGGTAAACGAGATAAACCTACTCCGAGTATCAAAACTTGTTCGGCTTCAAAAATTACTTGATTGATTTCATCGATAATTTGTTGGTTAAGCAATTGTTTCGTTTTAACCAATTGATCATCTAGTGAAGTGAAATCAGAAAAACTCTGTTCCTCAATAGTCGTGATGTAGAGTGCTTCTTTAAAATCAGAGTAGCCTAAAAAGCCTAGTTTTTTACACATTCGGGTGATGGTATTAGGTACGGTAAAGAAGGTCTCGGCTACTTCGCGAATGGTGATTTGCTGAATTTCTTTTGCATGGGCTAAAAAATAAGCAAGAATCTCTTCTTCGTTTTTATTTAGTAAATGTCGATTTAACTTTAACAATTGATAAAAATACATGGAACCACCTCATAGGAAAGGATATAGGACAATATGGATATAAAAAAGAAAATTGATGATAAAATTACCAATATTTATGCTACAAAGTCAGAGCAAGAGGTTGCGAAGGGAATTTTTGCAGGGATTTTAGCTAAGTATAGCAAAGAAACCTTTAAACAGACAAATCGTCTTAGTCAAGAGAATGTCTACTTGATTACGTATGGAGATAGTTTTATCAGTGAGGATAAGACACCATTGGCCACTTTAAATGAAATTTATCATCAAGTATTGTCTAATAGTATCTCGGATATTCACTTGTTGCCGATGTTTCCTTATACTAGTGATGACGGTTTTTCTGTTACAGATTACTTAGCCATTAATCCTGATTTAGGCTCATGGGAGGATATTGAAAATTTAGCTCAAGACAAACGATTGATGTTTGATTTTGTGGCTAATCATATGTCAAAATCCAGTCCTTGGTTTCAAGATTTCTTAAACAAAGAAAATGGCTTTGACAAAGCGTTTATTGAATACGATCCAGATTTTGATACAAGCAATGTGACGCGACCAAGAACGTCACCCTTATTTCATGAGTATGAAAATAAGGAAGGAAAAACGCTTAAGGCTTGGACAACTTTTAGTGAGGACCAAGTTGATTTAAATGCTAAAGATCCCGCTACTTTGGGTAAGTTGACAGAAGTCTTATTGGAATATGCTTTACGAGGTGCAGATTCCATTCGTTTGGATGCCATTGGCTTTTTATGGAAAGAAAGTGGTACGACGTGTATGCACTTGGTCCAAACTCATGAGATTATTCAATTATGGCGCCTGTTACTAGACGAGCTAGCGCCGAATGTTCAAATTATTACGGAAACCAATGTACCTCATGTGGATAATATTAGTTATTTTGGGGATGGAGACAATGAAGCCAATCAAGTGTATCAGTTTCCATTACCACCCCTTGTGTTGTATAGCTTTATAACAGGCGATGCTAGCAAATTATCTCATTGGGCTAAAGGAATCCACAAAGTATCTGACACCGCAACCTATTTTAACTTCTTAGCTTCCCACGATGGAATCGGTTTGCGACCAACAGAAGGTATCTTAACAGATGAAGATCGAAACCTATTGGTGCAGCGGGTC
Source organism: Enterococcus sp. 2201sp1_2201st1_C11_2201SCRN_220225 (assembly GCF_040925905.1). Taxonomy (NCBI): domain Bacteria; kingdom Bacillati; phylum Bacillota; class Bacilli; order Lactobacillales; family Enterococcaceae; genus Enterococcus; species Enterococcus sp. 2201sp1_2201st1_C11_2201SCRN_220225. Next base: position 6,838 of record NZ_JBCOJC010000002.1, on the reverse strand, counting down.
ATGGAAAATGGCGGGAAAGTATCTTACAAAAATAATCCCGATGGTAGTCAATCTGTTTATGAAATGAACATTAACTACAGTGAAGCGTTAAAAGATGTAAAAAATGAAGCAGACACACCAAAGAAAATGATAGCCGCCCATCATATTCTGTTATCTGTAATTGGTGTTCCAGCTATTTACTATCATTCGATTTTTGGTTCTAAAAATGATCTTGTTGGAGCTGAATCTTCTGGCATCAATCGGCGCATTAATCGGGAGAAATTAAGAGAAGGCCAACTGCTAAACCAATTAAAAACGGACCCTTATCGAAAAACAATTTTCACTGGTATCACTGATTTGATTGAGATTCGTAAACAAGAAACGGCCTTTGATCCTTACGGTGAGCAAGAAGTCTTAGCAAGTGCTCCAGAAATTTTTGCCATTAAACGAGGTCAAGGCCAAGAGCAAATTACTTCTTATACCAATGTTAGCAATCGAGAGATCACCATTGAGAATGTGGTAGGGACAAATGTTATCACTCACGAAAAAATCTTAGGGACTTTAACATTACCACCATATGGCTATGGGTGGATAAAGAAAGGGTGAAGGCCATGAAATTGTTAGCTGCGATTGATTCTTTTAAAGGAAGTGCCACGTCAAAAGAATTAAATGAAGCTCTTTTAGCGGCAGTGGATCATCCCATGATTACTGAAAAAGTTAGCATACCCATTGCAGACGGTGGTGAAGGGACATTACAAGCCATCCAAGAAGCACTGGGAGGCGAGCTTGTAAGCGCGAAAGTACCTGATTTAACCGGTGCATTGATCGAAGCTCCCTATTTAATCACCGATTTTGATGGGCAAAAAACCGGAATTATTGAGTCTGCCATGATTATTGGCATTGATCGAATCACTCCAAGTAAAGAAACGATTCGCAAGACAACTTCTTTAGGTCTAGGGATTTTAGTCGCTCAATTAGTGAATCAAGGAATTGAAAAAATTATCATCACCCTCGGCGGTTCTGGAACGTCTGATGGAGGATTAGGCTTTTTGGCAGGGATGGGCGCATTCGGAATAACCAAAGAGCAACAAAACCCATTATTTTCCACGAAGGCTATTCAACTGGAGGCTGCTTTAGCAAAACTAGCAAACGTTGAATTAATTGCGTTGGCAGATGTGACCAATCCTTATGTGGGGGACCAAGGCTTTTCCATGATTTTTGGCCCTCAAAAAGGGGGGATCCCTGATTTACTTAAGGAAATGGACCGTCTTGCCGTATCCATTGCCAAAGATCTTAGCCGTTATACTTCAAGTGACATTGCCACTACACCAGGAGCAGGAGCTGCGGGAGGCTTAGGCGGGGCGATTTTGGCCCTTGGTGGAAAAATCCAACCAGGTTTTGCTACCATTAGCCAGTTGATTGGCCTAGAGGAACAAATTGCTCAAGCAGACTTAATCATCACTGGAGAAGGCAGCTTAGATGGGCAAACGGAAAAAGGGAAGGTACCTTTTGGTGTTGCCCAATTAGCCAAAAAAAATGGCAAACCTGTCTTTGCTCTGTGTGGAAAAAGAAGTGTAGAGATTGGCGCTATGGCTTCTTTAGTTTCAGGAGCCTATGCCATTCAGTTGGGGCCAGTTAGCCTTAGTGAAGCCATGAATCGAGAAAATACCTTACAAAACATTGGGATTACCGGTAGCGAATTGGTGAATTTATTTTTGGAAGGAGTTAGCTATCATGATTAAAGCAGTGGTTGTGGATATGGATGGCACCTTTCTAGACGATCAAAAGTGTTACGATCAAAAAAGATTTATGAGTCAGTATCAAGAAATGAAGCAATTGGGCATTAAATTTGTGGTGGCCTCTGGAAATCAATACCAACATCTGCTTTCTTTTTTTCCTAATATCAAAGATGAAATTACCTTTATTGCCGAAAATGGAGCGAAAGTAATCGATCAAGGAAAACTAATTTATCAAAATCCGATTCAACCTGAAAAAAGGCAACAAGTCTTGCAACTAATTGAAGACAAAGCAATTTTTTCTGGCTATCGTTTGGTTATGTCCGGGGAAAAAGGGGCCTATATTCAGCAAAATGCTCCTTCTGCCTATCGCAAAAAAGCCGATTATTTCTATCGTAATTTAGTAGAAGTTGCCGACTATCAAGATGTGCAAGATGTGGTTTATAAATTTGCCTTCAATTTTGCTCCTGAAAAGTTGCAACAATGTGAAGCCGAATTAAACACTTTTTTTGCCGGTGAATTGATAGCCATGACGTCGGGCCATGAAGCCATCGATTTAGTAAATGTCCACTCAGGAAAAGACGTGGGTATCCAGGTTTTGGCAGATTATTGGGGACTTCCACTGGATGAATTTGCCGCTTTTGGCGATAATCTAAATGATTTTTCCATGATTAAAAGAGTGGGTCATGGTTATGTGGTAGCCAATGGGCGGGCTGAAGTAAAAGCCATTGCCGATAAGATTATTGAATCCAATAATCAAAGTGGTGTTTTAAACGAGATTGATCAAATCATTGATTCGATAAAAAAGCAAATTAGGAGTGAACAAAATGTTCGGTGTATTTAAGAAAAAGAAAACAGAAACAGAAGTATTGTCACCGGTAAATGGTGAAGTAATCAAAATAGAAGAAGTAGCCGATCCGGTTTTCAATCAAAAAATGATGGGGGAAGGGTTTGCTGTGAAGCCTGTCAATGGAGAAATCAGTTCTCCAATCAGCGGTGTCGTCAAATCAATCTTTCCCACGAAACACGCTTTGACCATTGAAGGAGCAAATGGCCTTAACTTGTTAATTCATGTAGGTTTGGATACGGTGGCTCTTAAAGGTGAGGGCTTTCGTTTGCAGGTTGCGGAAGGGCAAAAAGTCAATGCAGGGGATGCTCTTTTGTCAGTGGATTTAGAAGTTTTAAAAGAGAATGTTAAGGACAATACAGTAATTGTGGCTTTTCCTGAGCAAGCTGATTTGCAAGTTGTCGTTAAGGAAGGTGTGGCAACAAATAAAAGTGTTGCGGCGATGGTGAAATAAAAAGCACTTAAAAAATGTTTTTTACAATAAGAGAAGAAATGCGGTCTATTATTTAGTAGATGGCATTTTTTCTTTGTTACTACTTGTAATTGGTTTTAACAAATAAAAATATCTGTCTGCAAGAAATTCTTAGAAAACCACTTCTTTTCCCACAAATTTTTCTCGATAATGATTCTTTTGGAAAAAATTTATGAAAAAAAGTAAAATTTTGGCTTTCCTTTTGCATGTAGACAAATCCTAAGCTATACTTTGAAAGTCGGAACTAAAATTAGAATGAGATATTGAGAGAGGGTATAGCGTGTGTGTGGAATAGTAGGGTTTGTTGATGGCTCGCCCGTGACAGTAAAAGAAAAAATCGTTAAAGAGATGATGGATACCATTGTTCACCGGGGACCAAACAGTGCCGGTCAATTTGTGGATCAAGGCGTGGCGTTAGGCTTTCGTCGCTTGAGTATCATTGACCTTGAAGGTGGTACCCAACCAATCAAAAATGAAGATGGTACCAAAATCATTACTTTTAATGGTGAAATTTATAATTACCAAAGTATTCGCAAAGATTTAATTGAAAAAGGGCATGTTTTTACCACCCATGCAGATACCGAAGTGCTATTACATGGCTATGAAGAATACGGCGTGGACTTGTTGCAAAAAATTCGGGGCATGTTTGCCTTTGTAATTTGGGATACGGAAAAACAAGAATTATTTGGCGCTCGCGATCATTTTGGGATTAAACCGCTCTATTATACAGAAATGAACGGGACCTTTATGTATGGTTCTGAAATCAAGAGTTTCTTGAAACATCCTAATTTTGTGAAAGAATTAAATAAAGAAGCCTTGAAACCGTATATGACCTTCCAGTACTCTGCTTTAGATGAAACCTTCTTTAAAAATGTTTATCGGATTAAAGAAGGCCATTACTTCACTTATAAAGAAGGCCAATTGGACATCCAACAATACTGGGATGTAAAAGAACAAGAAACCGATATGACTTTGGAAGAAACGGTGGATTTAATCGATGATACTGTGGTGAAATCCGTAGAAGCCCATCGAATTGCCGATGTAGAAGTTGGTTCTTTCTTATCTTCTGGGGTGGACTCTAGTTATGTCACGGCAGTTTTGCGCCCTGAACATTCCTACTCCATTGGTTTTGGAGACAAGACCTACAATGAATCCATTGAAGCGAAAAAATTAACGGATTTAATTGATTTGAACAATACTTCTCGGGTAGTCACTGGTGATGAAGCCTTTGATTATTTCCCATTGATTCAATATCATTTGGATGAACCAGACTCCAATCCATCTTGTGTGCCTTTGTATTTCTTGACGGAACTTGCCAGTCGAGACGTGCGGGTGTGCTTAAGTGGGGAAGGGGCCGATGAATTGTTTGCTGGCTACAGCGCTTATGGGATGAACACTCACTCAAAAGCGGTGAAAGTGGTAGCAGAAGGCTTGAAAAAATTGCCGAAAAAAATGCGTTACAGCATTGCCAAAGGATTAAAAGGCAAAACGTTCAAAGGAGCGTTGCATTTGTACACTTCTTTAGCTCCTGCTGAAGAATTCTTTATCGGTCAAGCCAAAGTCTTTGAAGAAGACGAAGCCGCTTCTTACTTACAAGACGAATTTAAAACTAGCCCAACCATTCGGGATATTGTGGATGTGCATTATGCCAAAGTCCAAGATATGTCTGAAATTAAAAAGATGCAATACTTGGACATGCACCAATGGATGCCTAAAGACATTTTGTTAAAAGCTGACAAATTGGCCATGGCTAACTCATTGGAAGTCCGGGTACCGTTATTGGACAAGGAATTGATGAAAGTCTCTGAAATTGTGCCAACCAAATACTTGCTCAATGCGGAAAACACTAAGTTTGCTTTCCGTCAAGCTGCAGCCCGTCATTTGCCAAAAGAATGGTACAATCGTGAAAAATTGGGCTTCCCAGTACCGATTAAAGACTGGTTGCGAGAAGAAAAATATTATCAAATCGTGCGCAATGTCTTCACTCAAGACTTCGTGAAAGAATTCTTTGACCAAGAAAAAATTGTGAAGCTCTTAGATGATAACTTTGCGGGAACGGTGGATGGACGTCGGAAAATCTGGACCATTTACACATTCTTGACTTGGTATCAAGTGTACTTCATCAATGATGGCACAAAACCTACCCCTGGTGAAGCTGCTTAAGAGATTGAAATAAGGGATAAAAGCTGTGAAGAGCAATCTTCACAGCTTTTTTGTCTAGCTCGCTAAATTCTGTGATCTGCGCTGAAGTTTCTAATTAAGAAAGGGCATTTAAATGGTGCCGGCTAAAGGTGTCATTAGAAGTCATCTTATTGTTTTGCTTTTTCAAATGGTAAAAAAACATTGAAAATTTTTTCGCAGGTTTTCTTTTTGTAATCCCTGCCATTCCTAGTGTGACAATACTTTGTGAAAAAAAGGTAGCAAGGTTTATAAAAAAGTGGGTGTTTTTATAAAAAATTCAAACAAAAATCCTTGCATTCTAAAGGAAAGAGCGTATAATGACACATTGTCACATGACGAAGTGTCATTTGTGTTATAAATCGTATTTTAAATAGTAAGGAGGGAAATCATGCCCAAGGAAACCTTTTTTCATCTGTCAAAAGAAAAACAGCAACGGATTATGAAAGCTGCGAAAAAAGAATTTTCCAGAGCGCCTTTAGGAGAGGCTTCTATTGCACAAATCATCAAAGATGCAGAAATTCCCAGAGGTAGTTTCTACCAGTACTTTGAAGATAAAGAAGATCTTTACTTCTATTATTTTAAGAGTATGCACCGCAATTCCAGAGAAGAATTACGGATAGCTATGGAACAAGCCAATGGAAACTTGTTTGATGGGTTTGAGCTGTATTTCTCCAAAATGGTCACCGATGTCATCCAAGGACCAGATGGGGCGTTTTATCAAAATCTCTTTATGCACATGGACTATCGCTCCTTTCATAAAGTGGCGCCGCCTTTTGGGAGACATCCTGGTCACTCAGTGCAACAGCATAAAATGCAAGCGGAAGAATGGCAGGCTTTTTACGACAGTGTAGACTTGTCCACTTTGAAGCTGAACAATCAAGAAGAGCTAAAGACGCTGGTGAAGTTGTTGATGCATGTGGTCTTTTCTACTGTGGCAGACGGGTACCGTCAGTTGCAAGTAGAAGACAAGGAACTTGACGTATCAAAATTTGAAAGTGAGTTCCGTCTAAAATTAAATTGGTTAAAAAACGGTGCTGCCAAAGAAACCATTGACCAAAATGAACAAGGTAAGGAAGGTTAAGCCATGAAACTATTTAAGTATTTAAAGAAATATTGTTATGCCATCTTGGCTGCGCTGGTACTGCTGGTCATCCAAGCCCATAGCGATTTGACATTGCCAAGTATTACGTCAGAAATCGTGGACGTAGGGATTCAACAAGGGGGGATGGAAAACGTCACTCCAGATAAGATTCGGGAATCCACCCTGTCAGCGATTCAGTTGTTTATGACCGATGAAGAAAAAGAAACCATCGCGGACAACTACAAAAAAACGACTGAAACAGTGGACGGCAAAGACGTAGCCGTTTATGAACTAAACTTGCAAGATGGCATGACCAAAAAAAAACTGGATAAAATTTTTGAATTGCCCATGATGATGCTAGCAACTTCTCAATCCGATGAAGAAAAGAGTCCAGCAAAAGACATCTTAGATAGCTATCAAGCCATGGGCACTGATGGGACAAAGGCAAAAGAACTTGGCGAACAAGCAAAAACTTTAGCCGAACAAGCCCAAACTGCGGGAGCTGACGCACAAAAAGCTGCGGCTAGTGGTGATATGGCCAC
>NZ_JBCOJC010000029.1:0-33295 GCF_040925905.1 Enterococcus sp. 2201sp1_2201st1_C11_2201SCRN_220225 | reverse complement strand
GAATCAAGGCCATGCCAGCAAGGGAAGGGCCCCATGAGCCTAAGAGGGCTTGACCGATGGCAGCTCCCACTAAGCCCGCCACAATATTGGCAATCCAGCCCATGCTATTGCCTCGTCCGGTTAGAGCGCCGGCAATGACACCGATAATTGCGCCCACGATTAATGACCAAATAATTCCCATGAGAATGACTCCTTTCTATGGTTAATACACCCGAGGTTCACGATTTTCTTCTATTTTTTCTTGGGCTTTGTTGGTGCCGCGATTGACCATTTCTTTGGCTTTATCGGTTTGGCGAGCGGCAAAACGGCCAGTGGTTTTGGCAGCACTAGTTACTTTGTCTTGGACGGTTTCACTGTCTTCCATATATTCATTTTGAGTTTTAATATCCACCACATGGACATTGACTTCGATGACATCTAAATGGGTCATTTTGTTCACTTCATCGTGAATCACCCGTTTGATATCATCGGCAATTTTTGGTATATCCCGACCGTATTCAATCACCACATCCATGTCCACCGCCACTTGTTTTTTGCCCACTTCGGTTTCAATGCCTGAGGCTACATTGTCGGTATTGACCAATTTTTCAGCGATATTAGAGAAAAAGCCACCGTCCACCGTTAGCAGTCCGTCGATTTTTTCCACTGCTAGGCCGACGATTTTTTGGATAACTTTGTCGTCGTAAGTTAATTCCCCACTAGGTAGCTCTTCATTGGGACTTGGCTCTGGTGCTGAGTGGGGGGCTTTTTTGTGGTCTTCAACGGCTTTGTTTTCTTCTACTTGGTCTTGGGCATGGGGCACCAGTGGATCGGGATGAGAGGTTAAAGGTTTTCTGTTGTTTTCTTGATTATTGTTCATAAGTCGTTCCTCCTAAGATTTAAAATAACGATCAAGTAGTCCGCTTTGTTCTAAATAAAAGCCCACAGCAATGCCGACAACGGTCAGTAATACGAGTAGCAAAGTTTTGAAAAAGCCGATGGTGACCAATAAAATAGCTAAAATCAAACCTAACCCCCCAAAGATAATCGGGAGTTGGTAGCGGTAAAAGAAATACTTCATGAAACTCCCTCCTTAGACTACCCTTGAGTGAGTAGTAGTGCGCTGTGGTTTTTCATATTCTTTGTAGGTGACATTGACTTTGACTTTTTCCTCCGGCCCTAAAATCTGTTGCAAGTCTTGGCGGATGTCTTCCATTAAGGCTTCTGTTTTGCCGATTAATGAAGACGTGCGAGTGAGCTCACCGATGATATTGACGTTGATTTTGTTGCGGGTAGCCCGAACTTTGACCTTCGGGGATTGGACAAACCCTTCTCCTTGAATTTTCGAGCGGACGAATCCTTCAATGGCTTTTTTGTCCAATGATAAACGGCCTTGTTCTTCTTTTAAGACAAAGGTTTGTTTCACCCGCGGATAAAAAATCAAAACCAAAATCAAAATAATCACCGCCACAGCAAAGACTAAGGCAACCCAAAAGAGGTATTGCTGTAGGTAGTAATTGAGAAAAGGCTGAAATAAAAAGCGGGGACGGTTTAATTCAAAAGGCAACGAGACAACCGATGACGTGAAGTACATCATCATCACCAAGACTGACAGTAACAACAAAGAGCAAATAATTCCCAATGCTTTTAGTCCACGATTCATGCGGCACCTCCTTTACTGTTCGTTTAGAAAAACCTTACGACGAATTCTTTTTACTGGTCTGCTGCATGGTTTGTTTTCTCTTCATCAGAAAACCCAATAAAGTGGCGCCAAAGAGAATACCCAGCACTTTTTTCACAACCGTCAGCTCCTTTCTGTATGTTTTTCTTTTTGGTTTCAGGCGAAATGGCACAATCTACTAGAAGGCCCCAGATTTCGCCAATACGCATAAAGAAATGGTGTCGCTTTTTTGTAAAGCCCTCCTTTTTAAGGAATTTATTTAGAAAAGTCTTTGCGCTTCAAATGAAGGAAGACGATAATGCTGACGATAATTGCCAGCAACATCACCAGGTAAAAGCCGATTTTGGATTCTTTTCCCGGCAGGCCTCCGGTGTTCATGCCCCAAATGCCAGAGACTAACGCTGGAAAGGAAATGACTAATGCGGCAGAATCCAAGTATTTCATCAGATGGTTTAAGTGGTTGTCCATCATGTCGTTAAATAAGCCGCCAATGGTATCTAATAAATCCCGATAAATCACAATACGCTCTTCCGCGTGGGCTTGGCGCAGGCGAATATTGTAGACGAGATTTTCATCGTCCAAGCGGTCAGGAAAATCCGTCTCATTCCACAGGTAATCCAAGGTTTCTTTTTGCCCTTGGAGGGTTTGATCCAAATAAACCATGGTGCGCTGAGTATCTGCCAGACGAAACAGCTCTTTGTTTTCTGTTGTGCGGCGCGCCGCTTGATCCAAGTCGTCGATGTCTTTTTTGATTTCGATTAATTCTTTCAAATAATGGGTATAAGTCAGCTTGATGATATAACCACAAAGTTTTTCTGCGGTGGTAATTTTTTTTGCATATTTTTCTAAGAAAGCTTCCAAAAAATCCGAATTATCCCCGATAAAGGTCAAAGTAAAGTCTTCGGCAAAGACAAAAATCAAAGGTTCCAATCGTTCTTCAATCGGTAACGTGCGATCGGCACAAAGGTTCATTAAAGAAAGGATGGACAGTTTGCCTAATTTGCCGTTGCCCATTCTTTCAAAATGAGTGATTTCTTCCGCCGTATCGCCACTAATAAAAATATCCGCCGGCAGATGATAGCTTTCAATGATGTCATCTAGTTCTTTTTGGCTAGCTTTTTGGATGACCAGCCACGTGCCGTCTTCTTTGTCACAAGGAGTAATACCTTCTTCTTTTGTTATATTATAGTGTGAAAGCATCACTCATCATCCTTTAATTTTTTCTGAGTCGTTAGTATTTCTAATTATGCAAGAAAGCGGTCTGTTTTTTTGTTGCTTACTTATTGTAAACACGCGATTGACATCGCTTACATTAAAAATAGCGCAAATGGATAAATACGTCAAATAATCAGGATTTTTTGTAAAAATAAGACGAATTCCTTTCAAAAAAACGACGCTTATATTAACATTAAATTGTAACAGCCAATTTATGTTAGGAGTGAGAAAATGAAAGATCCCGTATTAAAGGACCCCCGTAAGTTATATTATGAAGAGGAGTTTCCCAAACAGGATCAAGAAACTCCAGCCTTGCAAAAAAAGATGAGGCCGGTACCAGATTGTGGAGAAGAAAGCTACCAAGGTCATGAACGCTTGTTAAATCGTCGGGTGTTAATTACCGGTGGCGACTCAGGGATTGGTCGGGCAGCAGCCATTGCCTTTGCCCGAGAAGGCGCCGATATCGCCATCCAATTTTATCCCGGTGAAGAGCCAGATGCCAAAGACGTTGCCAAATATGTGGAAGAAGCGGGCCGCAAAGCTGTCTTATTGCCTTTTGATTTACGAGTAGCCGAAGCCCCGGAAAAAATGGTGGCCCAAGCAGTAGACGAATTAGGGGGGCTGGACACATTAGTCTTAAATGCAGCCCAGCAAATCACCCAACCTTCTATAGAAGAATTGACTATGGAGCAAGTCCGAGACACCTTTGATGTGAACATTATTTCCATGTTTGCCACGGTTAAAGCGGCGCTAGCTCATTTACCAGCAGGAAGTAGCATCATCACCACCACCTCGGTCCAAGCCTTTAATCCGAGTGGAAATCTATTGGATTATGCTGTGACCAAAGCGGCCATTGCCAATTTTACTGTGGGCTTGGCAAAACAATTAAGCAAAAAAGGCATCCGTGTCAATGGGGTCGCCCCCGGACCGATTTGGACTGCTTTACAGTTAGATGAAGGCCAACCGAAAGAAAAATTACCAGAATTTGGTCAAGATTCCTTACTAGAACGAGCAGGACAGCCGGTGGAGTTAGCGCCAGTCTATGTATTTTTGGCCTCCAATGAAGCCAGTTACGTCACCGCCCAAATTTATGGAGTAACCGGTGGCGAAGCGATTAATTTGTAGAAAGGACGGACAAGGATGAAAAAGCAAGGAAAAGTCATGATGATCATTTCACTGGCGGCTACTTTGCTACCAGTGATCTTGAAAGTCAAAGAAATTCGCGATGACTACCGCAAACAAGGTAGTAAACAACAATAAAAAAGGAGGAATTTATTATGGGTTTTATTTGGTCATTGATTGTCGGTGCAATTATTGGTGTCATTGCCGGAGCACTTACCGGTAAAGGTGGAAGTATGGGGTGGATTGCCAATATTGTGGCAGGCTTAGTGGGAGCCGCTATTGGTCAAGCACTCCTAGGTTCATGGGGGCCGTCACTGGCGGGCATGGCTTTGATTCCGTCCATTATTGGTGCGGTGATTTTAGTTGCCGTGGTTTCGTTTTTCTTGGGCCGGGCGAAATAAGACAGATTTGTGAGAAACTTCCCTAGTTGAATAAATGATTTGGTGTATCCCCAAACTGTGAAGTTGGGGATATTTTTTTACGAAGCAATGAGATCTAGAGTTTATCACTTTTAAATCTACAATAGTGTTTCGTAGCACATGCTGGATTGATAGCTTGCTAGCTTTCTGATATAGTTATGGATGAATAGGAGGAATTTCTTTGGTCACAATTAAAGATTTGGCACGATTAGCAGGAGTTAGTCCGACCACTGTTTCCAATGTACTCCATGATCGAACAGAAAAAGTGTCACCAGAAACCTTAATAAAAGTACAGCAAGTAATCAAAGAAACAAAATATGTATCGAATATGGGAGGTCGTCTATTAGCCAAGCACGGTTCTCGGATTATCAGTGTAATACTGACTGAAGGACACCGGGATGAGATTAATGTGACGCAAAGTCCATTTATGAGCGAGATAATTGGCTCTTTAGAGGAAAGCATTCGGAGCAATGGCTATTTTATGATGCTTTACACCTCGGCTGATTATGAGGAAAGTATTCGTTTAGCAACAGCCTGGAATACAGAGGGATTAATTGTTTTGGGAAGTACGCCAAAAGATGCCCAACGTTTTATTGATGAAAGCCCAATACCCATGGTTTTTATCGATACTTACTTAGATGGAGAAAATCCTACTTTTTACAACGTGGGGCTTTTGGATTATGAAGGCAGTAAGATGATGACCAAGTATTTATTTGCTAAAGGCTGTCGAAAAGTTGCCTTTCTAGCAGATTGGCCTGAGCCAGTAGGAGTAGACTTAGAACGGTTAAAAGGGTTTCAGGCTGCTTATAGGGAAGAAGGCTTTTCCTATGATGAAGAATATTTTATTCCAATCGATTATCGTCGGGAAGTTCGTCATGCAATGTTGCGAGAGTTTGCTAAAGGTCGTATGAGAAATTTTGATGCGCTGTTCTTTTCATCTGATTTTTATGCAGTAGACTCTATGAATCTTTTGTTTGAACTGGGGTTTGACGTTCCAAGAGATATTAGTGTTGTGGGTTTTGACAATAACATTTTAGCAGAGCAATCCCGGCCAAGGTTGACAACCATCAATCAGAATACTAGTTCAAAGGGGCATCTGGCGGTAGAAATGTTGGTTGCTTTGCTTCAGCAAGAAAAAATTAATCAAAAAAATGTTATGTTGCCCGTGTCTTTGGTTCAAGGTAAATCCGTAAAGTCGTAATCGAATAACTATCTAAACATATCATGCTTCGGCGGGATATGTTTTTTTTATGTTTGTAAAAGAAATATTGGATATTCTTTGTTGAAATCGTTTTATTTATGTGTTAATCTACATTTGTTAATAGGTGTTACGAAACACTAAAAATTTAGGAGGAATTACTGATGAAAAAATGCAGAAAAATTTTTTTTGGAACCACTGCAATGTTGGGGGCGATTTTATTTCTTGGTGCCTGTGGTAAAAGCAATAATGGGAATTCTGGAAAAAATGAAATTGAAGTTTTTTCCACGAAAAATGCTGAAAATACAGATGTATTAAAGCAATTGGCTAAAGAGTTTGAAGCTGAAAATGATGGTGTTACGATAAAAATCACTTCACCAGCTGATGCCGGTACAGTTTTGAAGACTCGTTTGACTAAAAACGATATTCCAGACGTTTTAGCAATGGGTGGTGATGCGACATTTGCGGAATTGAAAGAAGCCGGTGTTTTAGAGGACTTAACGAATGAAAGCTATATGTCAGAAATTCAGGATTCCTATAAAAAAATGGTGACGGATTTATACGATGGGGAGGAGTTGTTTGGTGCACCTTATGCAACCAATGCTTCCGGTGTTCTGTACAATAAAGATCTTTTTGAAGAAGCAAATGTTGCAGTGCCAACGACTTGGAGCGAGTTCCAAGAAGTTTGTGAAACCTTTGCTAACAAGGGCATTCAGCCACTGGAATTAACTTTTAAAGATAGTTGGACAGCACTGCCAATTTGGAACAGTCTGGCACCAAGTATGGAACCAGAAGATTTTAATGCCGATCGTCTAGCGGATAAAACTACCTTTAGTGCTGATTTTACCGACATTGCCCAACGTTACTTGGATACTTTAAACTATGCACAAAAAGATTTTATGGGAACCACCTATTCAGATGGGAATCAAACCTTTGCCCAAGGGGATGCGGCCATGATGGTTAATGGAAACTGGGCAATTCCCGAATTTAAAAAGACCAATCCAGATATGAATGTGGATATTTTCCCATTTCCATCTACAGATGATGTAGAAAAGAATTATGTTACTTCAGGGGTGGATGTCTTATTGGCAGTCAGTGCGGATTCAGATGTGAAAGATAAGGCAAAAGAATTTATCTCCTTCATGATGGAAAAAGAAAATGCTGAAACCTATATTACCGATCAATTTGCTTTTTCAGCTATTAATGGTATCGAACAAAATGATCCATCTTTAGTAGGGGTTAAAGAAGCGATTGCGGCAGGGAAAGTGGCAGATTTTCCTGATCATGCCTATCCTGCTGGATTTGATTTAGCATCTTTATTATCTGGCATGGCTTTAAACAAAACGAATGGTGTAGCAGATGATAAAAATATCAGCGAATTTCTACAAAAAGCAGACGAGGCTTATGATACAGCGAATGTAAACTAGGAGGCGAGCACATGAAACATAAAAAGATTCCTATTGCATACTATCTCATGACTCTTCCATTAGCCGTTCTCTTTTTCTTATTTCATACTTTTCCGTTTTTACAGGGGGTCTTTTATAGCTTTACCGATTGGAAAGGATATGGGGACTGGAACTTTGTCGGTTTAAAGAATTATTTTTATCTTTTTACCGATAAAGATATTTCTAGTGCTTATGGTTTCACTTTTAAATTTGCATTAATCACAACTATTGTGGTCAATATTTTGAGCTTAATGATTGCATTGGGATTGAACGCTAAAATCAAATTTCAAAATACTTTAAAGGCACTGTACTTTTTACCTTATATGTTAGGAACATTGATTATTGGTTTCATTTTTAACTTTATCTTTGGTAATTTAGTACCACAATTGGGTCAAGCTCTGAACATCGAAGCATTATCGGTAAATATTTTGGGAACTTCCCATGCTTGGGTTGGGATTATTATTGTTACAGTCTGGCAGTCTTTAGCATTCAATACTTTGATTTATTTATCTGGCTTACAGACCATAGATCATGATCTTTATGAAGCCGCAGATTTAGATGGAGCCTATGGAATGAAACGCTTTTGGAAGATTACGTTCCCTCTATTGGCACCATTCTTTACAATTAATATGGTCTTGACGGTGAAAGGCTTCTTGATGGCCTTTGATCAAATCATGGCCATGACCGGTGGCGGACCAGGAAATGCTACCACAACGATTTCTGTCTTGATTTATAAAAAAGGATTCCAAGGTGGCCAGTTTGCCTTGCAGTCTGCCAATGCAGTGATGTTGTTTGTGGTAGTTGTAGTGATTTCTATCTTGCAATTACGGATATTGGAAAAAAGAGAGGCGAAGATGAGATGAGTGCTGTTGTAAAACGGATAACCCGGAATAAACACGGAGATGTGAATTGGACGTTGACCACAATTTTATTCATCGTTGCCATCTTTGCAATTCTCGGTCCTTTGTATTTGACGATTGTGATTGCGTTGAAAGATCCTAGTGATATGGTCAATATCATGTCGTGGCCGAAGACGATTCGTTGGCAAAATTTTGTGGATGCTTGGGAAATGACGGACTTTCCCATTAAGTTTCGTAATACGTTGTTCATCACAATAGTTAATCTGTTGTTCACGATATTAACAAATTCTTTGGCTGCTTATGCGATAACTCGCAACCGTCAAAGAAGCAAGTTCTTTAATCTTCTGTATTACTATTTTATTAGTGCTATGTTCATTCCTTTTAACGTGTTGATGTTGCCTTTAGTCAAGCAGGCGGATGCTTTTAATTTGGATAATGTATTGGGAATCACATTTTTGTACATTATTTTTGGTTTGCCTCAAAATACGTTCTTATATTCGGGTTTTATTAAAAAAATTCCGGAAGCATTGGATGAAGCCGCTACAATTGATGGAGCCAGTCCTTTTCAGGTTTTCTATTATGTCATCTTTCCAATGCTGAAACCCATGCATGCGACAGTTTCGATTTTGGCGTTTATGTGGACTTGGAATGACTTTTTGATGCCTTTAATCTTACTGAGTGATCCAAATCAACAAACTTTGCAACTTTCTCAGTATGTTTTCCAAGGGCAGTTCTCTACCCAGTACAACTTGGCTTTTGCCTCGTATTTATTAGTAATTTTACCGGTCCTATTGATTTATCTTTTCTTCCAAAAATGGATTATTTCTGGGGTAACGGAAGGTGCTGTGAAATAAGAAGCGGTGAATTTAAAGTGGAGTGTGAATGATTTGAAGAAAAAATGGTGGCAAAGTGCTGTAGTTTATCAGATCTATCCTCGAAGTTTTCAAGATTCAAATGGGGATGGCATTGGTGATCTTAGAGGTATTATTAAACGATTGGATTATTTAGAAAAGTTGGGCGTTACGGCACTTTGGCTGTCGCCGGTGTATCAGTCACCAAATGATGATAATGGCTATGATATTAGCAATTATCAAGAAGTGATGTCTGAATTTGGTACCATGGCAGATTTAGAAGAATTAATTGCAAAAGCAAACCATCGGGGTATAAAAATTATAATGGATTTGGTAGTCAATCATACTTCTGATGAGCATGCATGGTTTGTGGAAAGTCGCAAAGGTACGGATAATCCGTACCGGGATTACTATGTTTGGCGAGAAGGGGTCAAAGGTACTACGCCAAATGATTTGCGCTCGACCTTTAGTGGCAGCGCTTGGCAATGGGATGAAGAATCAGAGCAGTATTATCTGCATCTTTTTAGTAAAAAACAACCGGATTTAAACTGGGAAAATCCGATTTTACGCAAACGAATCTATGAGATGATGAATTTTTGGTTGGATAAGGGGATAGGTGGTTTTCGTATGGATGTGATCGACCTGATTGGCAAAGTGCCAGACGAGGGGATTACAGAAAATGGGCCGCGACTTCATGAGTATTTGCAAGAGATGAATCAGCAAACCTTTGGTAATCAAGATACGATGACTGTAGGTGAGACTTGGGGTGCTACTCCAGAAATTGCAAAATTATACTCAGATCCTAAGCGAAAAGAACTGTCCATGGTTTTCCAATTTGAACATATGGGCTTAGATCAGCAACCGGGAAAAGAAAAGTGGGATTTGCAACCATTGTCAGTGCAGGAATTAAAAAAAGTACTGTATAAATGGCAAAATTCTTTGGGAAATCAGGGGTGGAATAGTTTATTTTGGAACAATCATGACTTACCGCGGATTCTCTCTAGGTGGGGAGATGATGGAAAGTTGCGGGTAACTTGTGGAAAAATGTTTGCAATTTTGTTACACATGATGAAAGGTACCCCTTATATTTATCAAGGGGAAGAGATAGGTATGATCAATTATCCAGTCACCTCGATTGATGAAGTAGAAGATATTGAAAGTCGGAATATGTATCAAGAACGGCTGGACAAAGGGTATGAAAAAAAGGAGATTATAGCATCCATCAACGCCAAGGGGCGAGACAACGCCCGTACTCCTATGCAGTGGGATGACAGTGATAATGCAGGATTTACTACGGGAACACCTTGGCTACATGTAAATCCCAATTACAAAGAAATCAATGTGGCTTCAGCTTTAAAAAATCCAGACTCACTTTTTTATACTTATCAAAAACTAGTTCAAATGCGTAAAGAGCAGGATATTATGGTTTTCGGTGAATTTGTGGAACTACCAGCAGAGAAAAATGTCTTTTGCTTCAAACGAGTATTGTCTGAACAGGAATGGCTAGTAGTTGCCAATTTTTCTGGAGATTTCGCAAAAGTTGAGATTCCTGACGGCTTTACTGAGACGGTAATCAGCAACTACACCAATATTGAGCGAACAGGCACAATTGAATTGAAACCTTATGAAGCTTTTGTCAAGGCCAAGATTGATTGATATCTAAAAAGAGATTTGAAGGCAGACAATAAATAGATTATACTTTCCTATTAATACACACATTGAAGCTATTCTCGTTGTTGGGGATAGCTTTTTTTGTCGATTTATTAAGTATGTTATCTTCTATTATTAGTAAGGAATTCTAAATAGCCATAACCAGTGTGGATAACTGTATATAACACGACAGCCTTTTAGAACCTTGGGTAGAAAAAAGAGAATACTTTTACGTCAATTTAATAATAGATAATAGATTGATATAGTGGAATCGTCTCTGACCTGTTCCTCAATTCTTCTATCTCTCTTAAAATCTTCCACAAGCTTTCTGCTGTATTATCTGTTATACTATAACTGTTACAATATATTTTGTGAAATTGTCTGTAGCCCTTTTGTTTATGAGGTTTTGTTGTTATGCCAAAGACGAAGGAGAATGAAAATGGAAATTACTTATCACGGCCATGCGACGGTGGCGATTACCACCAAAGCCGGCCATAAAATCTTGATCGACCCTTTCTTTACCGGGAATCCCTTGGCGGACATTTCTGCTGATGAAGTCGAAGCGGATTATATTTTGATTACCCATGGTCATTCCGATCACATTGGGGACATGGTCGCCATTGCCAAAAGGTGTGATGCCATGGTCATTGCCATGGTGGAAATTGCGGAATACGCCGCAAACCAGGGAGTGAAAAAGACCCACGGCATGAATCTGGGCGGCAGTTTTACCTTTCCTTTTGGTCGCGTGAAACTGGTGCCCGCCCAACACAGCAGTTCTTTGACCATTGACGGCGTGCCTTATTATATGGGACTGGCAGCTGGTCTCGTGCTGACAATAGAAGACCAGTGCATCTATCACGCCGGGGACACCAATTATTTTTCCGATATGCAGCTGATTGGCCGCGAGCATTTGTTAGATTTGGCCTTTTTACCAATCGGGGATAATTTCACCATGGGGCCTGAAGAAGCACTGCTAGCAGCCAGTGTGTTAAATGCTGGCAAAGTCGTCCCGATTCATTTCAATACTTTTCCGGTAATCGAACAAGACGCCACAGCCTTTGCCCAAAAATTGCCGACTGGAACTGGTCAAGTGCTCCAGCCTGGCGAAACCATTACATTAGAAAAGAGTTGACACCATGGCCACCAAACACGACTTGATTTTAAATTACATTGAAAGTCTGGCAATCGGCGAGCGGATTTCCGTTCGGGGGATTGCCAAAGAATTAAATGTCTCGGAAGGTACCGCCTATCGTGCCATTAAAGACGCGGAAAATGTGGGTCTGGTTTCCACCATTCAACGGGTGGGCACCATTCGCATTGAGCGGAAATTAAAAAAACACATTGAACGCTTGACCTTTGGGGAAGTGGTGCAAATCATCGAAGGGGAAGTTTTGGGCGGCGAGGCCGGGTTAAATAAGGTTTTGCACAAGTTTGTCATCGGCGCCATGAAAGAAGAAGCTATGGAGCGCTACATCACCCCGGATTCATTGATGATTGTGGGGAATCGGGAAGAAGTTCACCGCATGGCCTTAGAAGATGGGGCGGCGGTGTTGATTACCGGGGGCTTTAAGACTAGTCCTGAAATCAGTCGCCTAGCCGATGAAGTGGAAATGCCGATATTAAGCACCACTTACGATACCTTTACCGTGGCGACGATTATTAACCGGGCCCTTTCCGATCAATTGATTAAAAAAGACATCATGCTGGTGTCGGATATTTATGTGCCCATTGAAAAAACCATGTATTTGAACACTCAAGATACGGTAAAAGATTACAAGCGCATCGCCGAAAAAACCAATCATTCCCGCTTTCCAGTGGTCAATCGCAGCATGCGCCTCGTGGGAATCGTCACCGCCAAAGACATCTTGGAAAAACCGGATAAACAGTCCATCGAGCGGGTGATGACCAAAGACCCAATTTTTGTCAAACGGGAAATGAGTATTGCTTCGGTGAGCCACCAGATGATTTGGGACGGTTTGGAAGTCATGGCGGTGGTCAGTGATGATTTGACCTTAGTTGGCCTAGTAAGTCGACAAGATGTCATGAAAGCCATGCAGCTGGTACAACGGCAAACGCAAATGTCTGATACCATCAGCGATCAAATCGCCGGCGAAATCCAGTTGGTAGAAGAAAGTGAAGGCGTGAAAAAAGACGTGCCGGAGTTTGTCTTTGCCGTCACCCCGCAAATGGTCAACGAAGTGGGAACCATCGCCTTTGGAGTTTTAAGCGAAATCATTTCCAATGTCACCAAGCGTACCTTGTATTTCTCCCAACGCCGGAACACTTGGATTGAGCAGATGAATCTCCATTATTTCCGTTTGATTCAACTGGAAAGCCAAGTGGTGATTAAGCCTAGAATCTTAGAAATGGGCCGTCGTTCCGCAAAATTGGACATTGAAGTTTACATGGAAAACACCTTAGTGGCAAAAGCTTTGGTAGTTTGTCAATTGTTAGAACGGCCGTAAGAAACAACAGGGGATTTGGCTTATTACAATCAATTAAATCCTGCCAAAATTGCCCGCCAAGTCCATTTAAGAAAAATTTTTACAGAATCGAGGGGTACTATGCCCAGTATTAGACAAGAAATTTTAAGCGCCATTCAAAACTATGATCGCATTATCATTCATCGCCATATGCGTCCAGATCCCGATGCACTCGGCTCTCAAGTGGGCTTAGCAGAAGTATTGCGGGCTAGCTTTCCTGAAAAAGCGATTTATCAAGTAGGCGGGCCCGTGAAAGGCTTAGAATATTTGGCCCAAATGCAAGAAGTAGCCGATGAATTGTATCAAGGAGCACTGGTCATTGTCACCGATACCGCCAATTCTCCCCGGGTATCTGACGAACGCTTTAATCAAGGCGAGCTGTTGATTAAAATCGACCACCATCCCAATGATGAACCTTATGGGGATTTGGTCTGGGTCAATACCCATGCTTCCAGCTGTAGTGAAATGATTGCCGACTTGGCGTTTTCATTTCCCGATATTTTGAAACTGTCCACTGAGGCAGCCCGCTTAATCTACGCGGGAATTGTAGGGGACACCGGACGTTTCTTGTATCCAGCAACTACCGCCCACACCTTAGAAATCGCCGGCAAACTGTTAAACTACGGCTTTGATGCTGCCTTATTAAACCGCCAGTTGCAACAAATTTCCCGAAAAGTCGCTCGTTTGTCGGGCTATGTTTACGAGCATATCGAAAGTGATGAAAACGGCGCCGCCCAAGTTATTTTGCCTAAAGAAACACTGGAAGAATTCGACATTGTAGACTCGGAAACCTCGGCCATCGTGCCATTGCCTGGCACCATTGACGACATTTTAGCCTGGGCGATTTTTGTCCACCAACCAGAAGGCTACTACCGCGTGCGCCTGCGCTCAAAAGGTCCCATCATCAACACCATTGCCAAAAAACACCATGGTGGGGGCCATCCTTTAGCTAGTGGCGCCAATGCCGGGGATTTGGCAGAAGTAAAGGTGATTTATCAGGAGATTCAAGCCTTGTGTAAAGAGTATTGGGAAGAGATGGAGGAAGTAGAGCGGCAAGGGTGATGGAAAATTTGGTAATTTGATAAGAATAAATTAGAAGAAAAAGCTATCTTTAAGGAGACTTGAAGATGGCTTTTTTGAAAGTATTGATTTTTGGAGCAATTGATGATGGGTAGAGTTGCTTGATTTGTCTGCTGTAATTAATAAAAATGGATTTTTTAAATAACATAGAGTAATAAACATTCAGCTATTCATCATTTTTTTGTGAAAAAAATAGATTTTTAGGATAATCAGTCTTTGAAGTCTTTTATTAAATTCTCGTTATTTAAAAAAAATATTGAAAAATGAAATCGTTTGCTATACAATGTTTTCAGGATAGTTATTGTGATGAGCAAGCTACACCTGTGTATTTTTGATTCGACCCACGTTTTTTGGGTTGCTTAAAAATGCATAGGTGTTTTTTTGATAGGAGGGTTAATCGTGGTTATTGAAAAGATTGTTAATAACAATGTGGTTTTTTCGAGAGACGAGAATGGGGATGAAATCGTCGTAGCTGGGCGAGGCATTGCGTTTCAGAGAAAACCGGGAGCAAAGATTCCTCTAGAAGATGTGGAAAAGATCTTTCATATTCAAATGGGTATAAATACGTCGCGACTGGATAAATTGTTAGCGGAAGTCCCATTGGCCATTTTAGAATTAACCGATGATTTATTAGCCTATGGCAGGAAGCTACTAAAAGTTGAGTTAAGCGATTCTCTGGTTTTAAGTTTAGGAGATCACATTGCCACCGTTGTGAAACGAGCGCAAGAAGGTATTTTACTGGTCAATCCAGCAATTTGGGAAATTAAACGATTTTACCATGAAGAATATTTAGTAGGTGTGAAAGGTCTTGAACTAATCCAAGAGCGTTTAGGGGTAACTTTGCCAGAAGATGAAGCTGCGTTTATTGCAATTCATTTTGTAAATGCCATAAATGAAGGAGATTCACAGGATTTAATGCGCACTACCCGCCTCATGCAAGAAATCACCAATGTTATCAAGTATCATTTTAACCAAAGTTTTGATGAAGAATCAGCTTATTATTACCGCTTTATCACCCATTTAAAATTTTTTAGTGAGCGCGTGATTCGTGCAACTCTGACCAAGGAAGAAGAAGACACTGATCTGTACGATTTAATTAAGTCGAAGTATCCCAATTCCTTTATTTGCGTTCAGAAAATTTGTCAATTATTAAAAGAAAAGTATCAATGCATAGTCACCAAAGAAGAACAAGTTTACTTGACGATTCATATTCAACGCTTGGTGTATAAAACCAGCAAAGATTGAGAAAATAGTACCACATGAAAATTAGGAAAATGCGTTTCTTAACAGAAACGATTTAATCACACTAAAGGAGGGGCGGTAACACAAATTGGAAACTTTTGGATGGTTACATTTAGTTGGCCACACCTTCGAAACTACAAATCTTAGTTTATGGAGGAAGAAAGATGCAAAAATACGAAGAATTAGCAAAAACTATTGTGCAGAAAGTTGGCGGTAAAGACAATATCGTTTCTTTGACTCACTGTGTCACGCGATTACGTTTTGTCTTAAAGGATGAGAGTATCGCCGATGATGAGTATTTGAAGAAAATGGATGGCGTGGTAACAGTGATGAAAGCTGGTGGCCAATACCAAGTAGTCATTGGCAACCATGTGCCGGATGTCTATCAAACGGTTCGAGAAGTTGCTGGTTTAGGCAATGATTCCGGGGATGCCGGGGTAGTTAAAATGAGTGCCAAAGATAAATTTTTTGATTTGATTACCGGCATCATGTTACCGTCCATGTCGATTATGTTGGCTTCCGGGATTTTAAAGGGATTAAATACGATTTTTGTGGTATTGGGGCTTTATGCCATGGATAGCTCCTACTATGTGCTGGTCAACGGTATTGGAGATGCTATGTATTTCTTCTTACCGGTTTTCTTAGGGTACAATACCGCGAAAAAATTTAAGATGAATCATTTTCTGGGGATGGCAATTGGAGCGGCACTCTGTTATCCCGCATTGAATGGGGTAGACTTAACTTTCTTTGGCTATACAGTGAATGCTACGTATACTTCTAGTGTCTTACCCGTTGTCTTAATTGTTGCTTTAGCAGCACCTTTAGAACGTTTCTTAAACAAGGTAGTTCCAGATGTGGTGAAAACTTTTATCACCCCTCTTTTGGTGATGCTCATCGCAGTGCCTTTAGGCTTTGTTCTAATTGGTCCTTTAGCGAATCTTGTAGGAGCACTTTTAGGCCAAGGGATTACTTCGTTAATTGCCTTTAATCCCATTATTGCGGGTATCGTCGTAGGTGGTTTGTGGCAGGTGTTCGTAATGTTTGGAGTCCATATGGTAATCTTGATGCCTTCATTGATGCTTTTGATGGGGGGCAATCCAGATAGTTTTATGCCTTTAATCGGTTCCGTATCCTTCGCTCAAACTGCGGTAGTTTTTGCCATTTGGATGAAGACAAAAGATCAGAAATTAAAAAATCTTGCCTTTCCTGCTTGGATTTCCGGTATTTTTGGTGTAACCGAACCGGCAATTTACGGGATTACATTGCCACGAATTAAAATGTTTGTCATTTCTTGTATCGGTGGTGCGATTGGTGGCGGAATCATCGGCTTTTTTGGCCCGCAGATGTACACCATGGCTGGAATGGGCATCTTCGCCTTCCCAGGTTTGATTTCCACAGGAGAAGCGGGGATGAGCGGTTTGTATCAAGTATTAATTGCAACTGCTGTGTCGATGATCGTGAGTTTTGCAGCTACT
Organism: Enterococcus sp. 2201sp1_2201st1_C11_2201SCRN_220225; assembly: GCF_040925905.1. Taxonomy (NCBI): domain Bacteria; kingdom Bacillati; phylum Bacillota; class Bacilli; order Lactobacillales; family Enterococcaceae; genus Enterococcus; species Enterococcus sp. 2201sp1_2201st1_C11_2201SCRN_220225. The sequence continues at coordinate 16,595 of NZ_JBCOJC010000029.1, read as the reverse complement.
ATGGCACTTTACAAAGATGATGTGGAAGTAGTCGAGTCAACAGAACCACAAGGAGTAGATATCAAAAAAGAAATCTTGGCAAGCCCAATCCGGGGACAAGTCCTACCGTTATCAACCATCTCGGACAGTGCGTTTTCTTCTGGTGCATTAGGCCAAGGAATTGCGATTACACCACAAGAAGGTAAAGTATATGCTCCTTGTGATGGCACCATTTTGACCGTTTTCCCTACTAAACATGCGATTGGTTTGGTATCGAACAATGGCAGTGAGATTTTGATTCATTTAGGTATGGACACGGTGAAATTGAACGGAAAATATTTTGAAACTCATGTTACTCAAGGGCAAACCGTGAAAAAGGGAGATTTACTCGTATCCTTTGATCGAGAAAAAATCATTGAGGCCGGCTATTCCATCGAGACACCGATGATTATTACCAATTCGGATGATTATTTAGATATTATCCCAATGGAACAAGCTTCTACAGGTGTCGGAGAAGATCTCTTGACTTTATTGGTTTAAATGAGCTGAAATTCAAAATATTCGATAGAAAGTGAGATTAGACAATGAGTTTTCCAAAAGATTTTTTATGGGGTGGCGCAACTGCAGCCAATCAGTTAGAAGGAGCATGGAATGAAGATGGCAAAGGAGATTCCATTTGTGATCACATGCGAGGGGGAAGTTTAACCAAGCAGCGAGTCTTTGATGCAGAAATCAATGATGACTACTATTATCCAAGTCACGAGGCAATCGATTTTTATCATCGCTACCGAGAAGATATCCAGCTTTTTGGTGAAATGGGTTTTAAAGTTTTGCGAGTGTCCATTGCCTGGAGTCGCATTTTTCCAAATGGAGATGATGATACACCCAACGAAAAGGGATTGGCTTATTATGATGATTTATTTGATGAATGTTTGAAGTATGGGATCGAGCCTTTGGTAACTTTGAGCCATTTTGAAATGCCTTTTCATTTGGTAAAGACGTATAATGGCTTTTCTAACCGCCGGGTGATTGACTTTTTTGTTCACTATGCGACAACAGTCATGAATCGCTATAAGGATAAAGTAAAGTATTGGTTAACCTTTAATGAAATCAATTTTGCAACCATGCCTTTCGGTGCACTTAATGTACTAGGAATCTTACCTGAGCAATCTTCTACTGATTTATTTGGAATGGCCGACCGTCCTCAAGAACGATTTCAAGCACTTCACCACGTATTTGTGGCGAGTGCTCGAGCAGTGATTGAAGGACACAAAATCAATCCAGACTTCCAAATTGGGTGCATGTTAGCTCAGATGACATTTTACCCGCTGACACCGAATCCAGATGATCTGCTTTTGGTACAGGATTGGACCAATATTTTTGATAATTTCTGCGGAGATGTTCATGTAAAAGGGGAGTATCCGTGGTTTATGGCTGATTATTTCAAAAAAATTGGTGTGGAAATTGCCTTTGAAAAAGAAGACGCAGCCTTGTTGAAACAAGGTACTGTTGATTTCTATTCTTTCTCTTATTATTCCACGAACTGTGCCTCAGCAGAAGGTGGAAAGGAAATGTCCATGGGAAATCTCATGGGTGGCGTGAAAAATCCATATTTGGAAGCTAGCGACTGGGGTTGGCAAATTGATCCTAAAGGGTTATTGTACACCTTAAACTATCTTTACGATCGGTACCAAGTGCCTCTAATGGTGGTTGAAAATGGCTTAGGTGCAGTTGATGTGGTAGAAGAAGATGGCTCGATTCAAGATGATTACCGCATCGATTATTTACGGAGCCATATTCAAATGATGGATGCCGCAATCGAAGGTGGGGTACCTTTGTTGGGATATACTATGTGGGGGTGCATCGATTTGATTTCTGCCGGAACCGGGGAAATGAAGAAACGTTATGGATTTATCTATGTGGATAAGGATAATGATGGGAGCGGGACACTAAAACGGAAAAAGAAAAAATCCTTCGACTGGTACAAACAAGTGATTGCGAGTAATGGGGTAGAATTAGACTAAGAATGAAAATATGATTGAAAAAGCCAGCTTTAGGGCGACCTGAAGCTGGCTTTTTTGGTATTTTACTAAGCAGTCCGCTACCAAGGGGGAGATAACTCGACTAACGAGTTTGTCCATTTTCTATTTTCAAGTTCCGCCTTAAGCAAATAACTATACTGACTAAAAGTAAGCAGATATACTAAAGCTAGTTACTTCACTTATTTTACAGAAAAGAGGAAGCAAAATGCTGACTAAAACTGAGTTTAAAATTGATGCTGGGACTAAAATTGGCTATGTCGCTTTAAAAGTGGCGAACCTTGAAAAAATGACGAATTTTTATCAAGAAATAATTGGCTTAACACTGCTAGGCGCTACCGAAACCGAAAGTCGTTTAGGTGTGGCGGACAGCGAGCTCTTACGTTTGCGAAAAATTAGCGATCCCCGGCCACAAACAAGACGCACCGGCCTGTATCATGTGGCCTTTTTACTCCCTACACGCTGGGATTTAGGTAATGCCTTGTTTCACTATTTGCAAGCGGAAGCACCTTTAACTGGTGCCAGTGACCACGGGTATAGTGAGGCTTTGTATTTAACCGATCCTGAGGGCAATGGCATTGAGGTCTATCACGACAAAGCCCGTAGTCAGTGGGATATTCGTGAAAATGGGGAAATTATCGGGGTGGTAGAGCCCATGGATACAGAAGGCGTTTTAGATGCGGCTGATCGTAATTGGGCAGGCTTTGTCCCAGAAACTACCGTTGGCCACGTGCATTTAAAAGTCGCAGATCTTAAAGCCAGCGATCGGTTTTATACGGAAATTATGGGGCTAACCTTGACCAGTAATTTCGGTGCCCAAGCAAAATTCTTTGCAGCAGGCAGTTATCACCATCATCTTGGCGCCAATAACTGGCTAGGAGCCAATGTGCCGGCAATGACAGCGCAAGATTTAGGCTTGGATTATTATACTTATCAAGTGCCCAATGCTACAGAATTGGAGCGTTTGGGGACGCATTTTAGCAAGTTTAAGGTGGATTTTGAAGTAGAAAACGGTCAATTGAGGGTAAAAGATCCTAATGGGATTTTGGTGGTGGTTGAAAGGTTATTTTAAGGAAATAGATAGCGTTCTCACTGTTAAAAATACATGATTTTTGACAGCGAGGGCGTTTTTAATTATGTAGCCCATATGCTACAATTAACCGGAAATGATGATAGCTTACCTTGAGTGAACCAAGTTTTGATTAGGAAAGAGGATTTAAAAGCTATTTGCATTTTTTAAATCAAAATTTTCTTGCTAATTATGAGCTGTGATTGAGTGAGTAGAATAACTTTCATTCTGGTTGAGATTTTTAGTGGGTAAAACAGTTGGGAGAAACTTTGATGAGATTTGGCCACAACCTATGAGTAATGGATGGATAATGTTAATTTTAATTTTGTGGAGCTTGCTACTGTGGCAATAAGTTTGGAATTCGATGGATTTTATGTTTAAAAGGGTATTTTTGTATAGGAAACTTATTTTCTAAAAGATAATTTCAAGATTCAAAATAGTTCATGAATCTATTGATATTGTAAGAGGATGTGTGTTTCAGTGGATATTTTAGATGAGTTAAAAAAAATAATGAATCAATATGCTTTTCCAGAGGAACTACCAGAATTATGCAATGCTCAATATATTTCTGAGCAGTTAGGCATAAAACGCAATACTGCCAGTAAACATCTTAACATGTTGGTCAGTCAAAATCTGTTAATTAAAATAAATTCAAGACCAGTGCTCTTTTTACATAAAGCTTTAGTAGAGGAAAAGCTTGGACATACGGTGGTTAAGACGGAGTTTAAATCTATGAATGAGTTAGTTCAAGATGAGCCGATTGATTATAAAAAAATGATTTTTACAGATATTATTGGCTATGACGAAAGTTTATCTGATGTTATTGATCAAACTATTTCAGCGATTAGTTATCCTGGTGGATTGCCAATTATGTTATTTGGAAATTCTGGTGTGGGAAAAAGTTTTTTGGCTGAAAAATTAAGTGAATATGCACGTTTAACAGGGATTATTGCTAAAGATGCACCTTTTCTTGAATTAAATTGCGCTCAGTATTATCATAACCCAGAGCTGCTAAGTAGTCAGCTTTTTGGATACACCAAAGGAGCCTTTACAGGAGCGAATCAAGACCAAAAGGGAATTATTGAAAATGCCGATGGTGGCATCGTATTTTTAGACGAGGTACATCGATTGTCACCAGAAGGTCAAGAAAAGTTGTTCCTTCACATGGATAAGGGAGTCTATCGGAGGATTGGGGATAATGGGCCTTGGCGTAAATCAAAGGTATTTTATATTTTTGCTACGACAGAAGAACGAAATAATGAGTTCTTATCTACTTTTTTACGAAGAATTCCGATTACTTGTAGAGTGCCTGATTTTGATGAAAGAACCTATAATGATCGAAAGTCGATTATTTTCCATTTGTTTCAAGAAGAATCGAAAATAGTTGATCGTGATATCATCGTGTCAGAAGCAACATTGTCTTTCTTAATAAACCTAAAAACCAGCGGGAATATTGGTGAAATAAAAGGAATTGTGAAACAAATGGTTGCCAAAAAATTCTCGAAAAGACCCAATAGACTGACGATAGACTTAGAAATTATGGACTTACCAAGGGAATATTTATTGCGCTATCAAAACAAACAGACAAATCTATTAAAAGTTCAGAAAAAGTATATCTTTGCAGCCGGTGAGTTTATTCAACGAGAAATCGAGGATACAGATTTTGTAAAGGCAAGAAAAATCTTTTTCAAGAAAGTAGAGCTTTCTTATACAAACTATTTACAAAGCAAAATTTCAAGGGAAGATTTAAAGCAAATATTCGCAAGTCACTTGGCTGAGTTTAGTGATCAGTATGTTTACAATTATGAAATAGAAGAAACAGTCCAATTTTTCCTACCAGAATTACAGAATATTTTTCAAAATATGGCACCTAATGTTTTCTTTGAAGTCAAAGGAACGACGATTCAAAATGTTACTGCTTATTTAGTAAAAAGAGAACAGTCTGGAATAGATTTTGAGGAGAATAAGCCACTTTTAGATCATCAATTATATGAATCTCTTGCCGGTAGTATCATGAAGGAATCGAATATTGTTTTCTCTATATTTGAAAATACCTTAGATCTTAATTTAAGTAAACGGGATCGTTTATTTGTTTTGCTATGCTTTTTTGCAGATTTAGGTAATGTGGACAAAAAAATAAATGCTATTATTTTGACCCATGGCTATTCGACAGCTAGTAGTATTGCCCATGTGGCAAACCGTATGATTGGAGAGTATGTTTTTGATGCTATTGACATGCCCTTTTCCATCTCTTCAAAAGAAATTATGACAAAGCTTGTCAATTATATTAATAGTGTAAATCCTTCTGAGGGATTGTTAATTTTAGTGGATATGGGAAGCCTTTCAGATATTAAAAAGGACATTGAAAAAATTGTCAGTGTACCCACTATTATCATGGATAATGTATCAACGGCCTTGGCTTTGAATGCGGGTTTAAAAATTACGCAAAATATTGATATTGAATTTTTGTGTGAAGCATTAAAAGAAGAGTTTACTTTATCCAGTCAATCTATTGTACCGGTTAATCGAAACCATCATCGAATTTTGGTTTCTTGTAATACTGGAGTGGGAACTGCAATTAAAATAAAAGAAATGTTGGATACTTTGTTGCCACCAGATTTAGAAATTGAGGTAACTCCTTATGAGACTGCAGCCTTGATCAAGATGTCTGCTTCTCGAACTATTACTGACGAAAAAAATATTATTGCTATTATCGGAACAGACGACCCAGATATGGGAATCATCCCCTTTATTTCTTTGGAAGAATTATTTGAAGGGGAAAATGGCCGTCTTTATGGTATTTTCAAAGAAAAATTTGGAGATGCTGTGGCTAATGAAGTAGATAAGGCAATTGTAAAAAACCTGTCTTTAGACCGCTTAATCGATAATTTGACTATTCTTGATCCGGTGAAAATTATGGAACAACTGGATTTATGTTTCAACATTATCGAAACAGAATTCCATCAGAAGCTATCAACTAGTAAAAAGATTAGTTTGTATGTTCATTTAAGTTGTATGATTGAACGGCTAGTCCGGAATCAACCTATTGGCTCATTTCCTGATATCCATGACTTTGTTGACCAAAATAAAGAATCTATTCGTATAATTAAAAAAGCCATGAAGAGTATTGAACAACTATACAATGTGGAAGTTCCTATTGAGGAAATTGGGTTCATTTACAATATCATTGATTTAATGTGAATCCCACTAACCAGATTACAAGGGGACACTGTCTTATTTTTGGGACAGTGTTTTTTTGTGCTTATAAAAAGTTGCTACGTGGGTTGTTACATTTTTTGGCACGCTTATTGCTTTATAAAAGCATGAAAGGATGAGTGAGATGACAAAAGTTTTATGTATGAGTCATGGTCCATTAGCAAGGGGCATGGTCGAAACAGCACAATTCATTATCGGTAAAAACCAGTGCTTAGAGTATCTGTGTGCCTACATAGATGGCAATGACGATTTAGAAAAAACAATCAGTGGGTATTTGGCAGCAAATAACAAAGAGCCCTTGATTGTGGTTACCGATATTTTTGGAGGCAGTATCAACAATGAATGGATGAAATATATTTCATCAAACTCGTCGATTCATTTGGTGGCTGGAATGAATCTAAGCTTGGTAATTGAGTTGGCTGTGAAGCTAGATACTCAACAAAATCTTAACCAATTGGTTCAAGAGGCGATTAAAACTTCTAGTCAAGGCCTCATTTACTGTAACCAATTATCTTATGAAGAAGAAAATGAAGAATTTTAAAAAAAGAATGGGGTAAAACAAATGATTAAATTATTAAGAGTAGATCACCGTTTGATTCATGGTCAAGTAGCACTGACTTGGAGTAATGCCTTGGACATCAACTGTATTTTGGTGGCCAACGACGATGTCGTAAATAATTCAATTCAAAAAACTACCTTGAAATTAGCGGCGCCTCACAATGTAAAAGTTGTGATTAAAAACATTGAAGACTCAATTGAATCAATTAATACCGGTAAAACAGATAAATACAAATTATTAATTGTAGTCCAAAATATTAAAGATGCCTATCGCCTAGTAAAAGGTGTTGATTCATTGAATAGTGTAAATCTAGGCGGTGTAAAAGAAGTTCCTGGAAGTCAATCTTTGACTCATTCAGTATTTGTTACAGAAGTAGATCGAGAATATTTAAAGGAGATGATTGCTGATAATGTGGACGTATATGCACAACAAGTACCAACTGATGTAAAACAAGATATTAAACACTTAATGTAAAAGAAGGGAGAAAAAAATGCAGGATTCATTATTACAAGCCGTGTTACTTGGTTTGTTAACTGCGCTCATTGTGGCCGATTGGCTAACAGGTACCAATAATATTTCAAGACCATTGATTTCCAGTGTCTTTGTTGGGCTTATTATGGGCGATTTGCAAACCGGTATTATCATGGGCGCAACCTTAGAATTAGCCTTTATTGGCGCGATTACAATTGGAGCTTCTCGGCCACCTGATTTGGTTTCTGGAGGTATTTTAGGAACTGCATTTGCCATTGCTACAGGAAAAGGAGCTGAATTTGCTCTAACTTTAGCTTTCCCAATTGCCGCGTTGTTTTTAATTGTTGATAATTTGTTAACTTTACTCGTATTGCCAATGGTTGCAAGAAAAGCAGATAAGTATGCAGCTGATGGTGAAATTAAAAAAGCCGCCAATATGCATATTTTTGGTTGGTTAGTTGTGAAAAGTTTACCAAGAGCTATCTTTGTAACATTGGCTTTTTATTTGGGAAGTCCGTTTATGGAGAAAATACTTAACCAAATTCCCGAATTTATTCAAACTGGAATTAGCATTGCAGCAGGAATTATGCCGGCTTTAGGGTTTGCAATCTTATTGCAAATGATTTTGAAGAAGGAAGTAGTTGTTTTCTTCATTATGGGATTTGCACTGTATAGTTACCTACATGTTCCAGTATTGGGAATCTCAATCTTTGCTGCATGTATCGCGTTTATTTTAGTCAATATAACTTCTCAAATTGATAAAAAAGTTGCGACTCAAGGAGGTGACGTTGACGATGATTTCTGATAAAAAAATAACGAAACAAGATTTGAAAAAAATATTTTTCCGTTCTTTTGCTCTGGAAGCATCTTGGAACTTTGAACGTCAACAAAATATGGGCTTTGAATTTGCTATGGCCGATTTAATCGAAAAACTTTATGGAGATGACAAAGAAGCCAGAGCCGAAGCAGGTGCTAGGCACTTGGAATTTTTTAATACTTCAGCACCGTTATCTACTTTTATTATGGGAATTGTGGCATCCATGGAAGAACGGAATGCCAATGATCCAAGAAATTTTGATCCTGGAAGTATTACTAACATTAAAACTGCTTTGATGGGACCTTTAGCTGGAATTGGCGATTCCTTTTTCTGGGGAACATTGCGGGTTATTGCAACAGGGGTGGGAACCTCGTTAGCTTTAAATGGTAGTATTCTGGGTCCGTTATTGTTTTTACTAATTTATAATGTACCAACGTATACGATTCGCTATTTTGGTGCTATGAAAGGTTATGAGTTTGGGACCACTATTTTAGAAAATGTCGAATCTTCAGGTTTGATGAAATCATTGATGTACGGAGCGTCGATACTGGGATTGATGGTCATCGGGGGGATGACCGGGAATATGGTAACTGTAAAAGTAGCCGGAAGTATTGGTCAAGGTGATGACTTGCAAAAATTCCAAGATATATTAGATGGCATTTTGCCTAATCTACTTTCAGTTGTAGCAGTAATGTTAATTTACTATTTATTGAAAAAGGGTGTTAAGACAACCTATCTATTATTTGGAATTTTCGCTTTTGGGATTATCGCTGCTTACTTTGGTTTTTTGACAATTTAAATTACAAATGAAAGGAAATAAAATGATGCTTAAATTTAATGCAGTAGAGATGGAACAACGAGGAGAATTAATATACGGAACACGTGAACACGCAGAGGGCGTTGCTAAAGAGGCTTATGAAAATGGTATTTCTAATATTTTCTTTACCGCTTCTGGTGGATCGGTAGCAGTTATGCAGCCATTTGACTATGTGCTACAAACAGAATCTTCTATCCCAGTTTATTCAATTACTGCCGCTGAATTAGTTTTAACCGGACACAAACAATTAAACGAAAAATCTTTAGTTGTTCTTTACTCAAAATCTGGCGACACAAAAGAAACTATCAAAGCTGCTGAATATTTAAAAGAACGCAATATTCCTACAGTAGGGATTGTTAGTAAAGAAAATACTCCACTAGAAGAACTTTGTACTTATAGTATTAACTATCATGATGGGCGTCCCCAAGAAATGCCCCTTTATTTCTTGATTATGTCAATTATGAAATATAATGGTGAATTTGATAAGTATGAGCAATTTGCCAATGAACTTAGAAATCTACCAAAGGCTCTTACGAAAGTTCGGGAAGCTGCTGATGAAAAAGCAAAGAAATATGCTGAAAAATATCAAAATGATCCATATCAAATTTGGGTTGGAAGTGGAAATCTTTGGGGAATTACTTATTCATATTCGATGTGTGTGTTAGAAGAATCTCAATGGTTAAGAACAAAATCTGTCTCTTCTCCTGAATTTTTCCATGGAACTTTGGAATTGGTGGAAAAAGATGTTTGCGTGACTTTAGTTAAAACTGAAGGAGAAACACGACCTTTAGATGAAAGGGTGGAACGCTTTGCTAGTCAATATACTGATGAATTTAATGTTTTTGATACAAAAGACTATGAATTACCAGGGATTAGCCCTGAATTTAGAAAATATGTATGTGCTCCAGTAATGTGGGCTGTATTAGGACGGATTAGTGTTCATCTTGAAGCAATCCGAAATCATTCTTTGGAAACTCGACGTTATTATCGTGTCGTGGAATACTAAGAGGTGAAAAGAATGTCTGACTATGTAGTGGGATTCGGTGATAACAAGGTAGATTATTATACGAATCAAAATATCAAGTATCCCGGAGGAAATGCTGTAAATTTTGCAGTTGCTGGGAAAAAAAGTGGCGTAGAGGCATTTTATGTTGGTACAATTTCAGACGATGCAGACGGTCAATTAATCATTGATGGACTGAATGAAAACAAGGTGGATCTTCATTATTGTAATCGAACGGGATCCCCTTCTGAAAAAGTCTTTGTAGAAATAAAAGATGGAGAACGAATTTTTGTAAGTAGTCAACGGGGATCAAGACAAACCCCAGATCTATCCGCGGAGCTACTAGAATTATTCGGTCATAGTTTACTAGTTCATTCAGGCTGTCATGCCAAAACAGAAGATAAGCTCTCGGAAATAAAAGCCAGTGGTACTAAGATTTCTTTTGATTTTTCAGATTTGGAAAAATATCGTACAGATGAGTATTTAGATGAAGTTTGTCCAAATATTTTCATTGCACAATTTTCAGTTTCTAAAGATAGTCCTTTGGAAATTGAACGATTGAAAAAGCGCTGCATAGAAAATAATGTTCGCTTTATTTTGTTGACCAAAGGGAGTGAAAGCCCTCTATTTGTTGATACAAAAAATGAGATTACCTATCAAGGATTTATCCGAAAATCGGATAGTGTTTTGGATACTATGGGTGCGGGGGACAGTTATTTTGCAGCCTTTGCGGTTCAATTAATGAGATATTTACAAGATGGAGAAATCAATGAAGAAAAAGTAATTGATTGCTTTAAAAAAGCAGCTAATTTAGCTTATGATGTCTTGCAAGTAAATGGCGCTTTCGGATGTGGAGTACCAATAGATTGAAATAGAAATGAAGTGTCTAATACGGACTTTAGGACAATCATAAAAACGGGTGTAAGACAAATGAACCAGAGTTGTTTTACATCTGTTTTTCTAGTTTTATATTATGGCACTAATCATGAATAAGTCAGAACAAAATTTATAAACGTTATCCTATATGCTCCTCCAACCAAATAACTAAAATAATAACTCAACGGTCAATTGAGGGGAAAAGATACTAATGGGATTTTGGTGGTGGTTGAAAGTAAATAAGGAGGAAACTGTGATTTTCTGAATGAGTATCAAACATAATAAGATTTTAAAGTAGAAAAAGATAGCCCCCCACCAGAATCACTTTCCTGGCGGGGGGTTCTTATTTTTTCAGCAGTTCTACCCTCTCAAATCCTCTAAAATCTCAGTTTTCCCTGCTGTCTTCTCATCTTTCATCTTGACAATTTTAGCAGGTGAGCCTGCCACGACAGCTCCTGGGGGCACATCTGTGGTGACGATTGCACCGGCAGCCACCACAGCGCCTTTGCCTACTCGCACGCCTTCTAAAACCACAGCATTGGCGCCGATTAAGACATTATCTTCAATGATCACAGGACTTGCGGAAGGGGGTTCTAAAACTCCAGCTAAAACCGCCCCGGCGCCGATGTGAGCACTTTTGCCTACTGTGGCCCGAGCACCGAGGACAGCGTTCATGTCGATCATGGTGCCTTCGCCAATGACTGCCCCAATATTAATCACGGCTCCCATCATAATGACTGCATTTTTTTCAATGGTCACTTGGTCGCGAATAAATGCTCCTGGTTCAATACGAGCATCCACTGTAGTCAAATCCAGCATAGGAATTGCCGAATTGCGTCGATCATTTTCTAAATAGGAATCCGTAATCACATCATGGTGCTCTTGTAAAAAAGCATTGACTGCTTCTACATCCCCAATGGCGAGCCAAAACTGGCCTTGACCAAAGAGTTTGACGCCATTTTTAGCCGTGATTCCTTGTAAATTCCCGTTGACATAGGCTTTTACCGGGGTGGTTTTGTGAGCGTCTTTAATGTAGCGAGCCAGAGCATAAGGATCTGTTATCTCCATCAAATCATTCCTTTCACCGTTTTCGATTATTTTAGTAAGTCCGCCATGGAATACAAGCCCGGTGCTTGCTCGGCCAAAAAGATGGCGGCTTTTAGCGCACCGTTTGCAAAGATATCTCGGCTTAAAGCGGTATGGGTCAATTCGATGATTTCATCATCCCCGGCGTAGAGCACCGTATGCTCTCCTGGAATGGTACCGCCACGAACAGCGTGAATGCCCATTTCATTTAACGGATTGCTTAATTCCAAACCGTGGCGACCATAGACATAGGTCTTGGGTTCTGCCAAGCTGTCGTTAATCCCGTCAGCTAAAAGCAGGGCCGTACCACTGGGCGCATCTTTTTTCTGATTGTGGTGCTTTTCGATAATTTCAATATTAAAGTCGGCTTCTAATGCGGGGCTAATGGTTTGTAAGGCTTTTAAAAGCACATTAATCCCCAGTGACATATTGGCAGAGACAAAGACGGGGATGACTTTTCCTGCCACCGCTAGCATGGCTTTGGTGTCGTCATCCAGTCCTGTGGTAGCTACGACTACCGGCAAATTCCGTTCCACGCAGACATTGATCAACTCTGGCACCGCCGAGTGATGGGAAAAGTCAATTACCACATCGGCTTCTTCGGTGACTTCTCTTATGCTTTGATAGACGGGAAAATCCCCTTGAACTTCCTGCTCTTGCTTTGTATGAGGATCAATGCCTGCCACTAACACGAGGCCGGGATCTTTTTGAATGGCAGCTTTTAAGACTTGTCCCATGCGTCCAAAAATACCGTTAACAATAATTTTTTTCATGGTCAACCTCCTAAAGCAGTCCATAGGCGTTCATGGCCGTTTTTAAATTATCTAATGTGCTCTTTTCCGGCACCCCTAAAGGCAAGCGATAGTGCATTTCGCATTTGCCTAATAGGCTCACCGCAGCTTTTACCGGTACGGGATTGACTTCCGCAAAAATGGCGTGAATTAAGGGCAGTTGCGCCAGCTGAGTTTTTTGCGCATTTTCCCAATTGCCCTCTAAATAATTGTGCACCATGGCAGAAGTTTCTTTAGGCAAAAGGTTGGCAATGGTGGAAATTACCCCAGAGCCTCCCACCGAAAGTAAAGGCAAGACTTGGTCGTCATTTCCGGAATACAAAGCAAAGTTTTCATCTACTAACGTGGCGATTTCCACGATTTGGGAAAGATTGCCACTGGCTTCTTTAATCCCTTGCACATTGGGGATTTCTTTTAAGCGGGCCACCATTTCAGCGGTTAAATTCAAGCCAGTGCGTCCTTCGATGGAATATAAGAGCACCGGTAAACTGGTCTGGCTACAAATCGCTTCATAGTGGGCGATTAAGCTGGACTTGGTGGCTTTATTGTAATAAGGGGTCACGATTAAAAGAGCATCAGCGCCGACTTTTTCTGCTTCTTTGGCTAAATGAATCCCGTGGGCAGTATCATTGGAACCAGTGCCCCCAATTACCGGAATCCGTCCGGCTACTTGTTTGACGACGGTTTCGATGACTTTAATATGCTCTTCGTCCTTTAACGTGGACGCCTCCCCAGTGGTACCACAGGCAATAATCGCGTCGATTCCTTCTTGAACTTGCCATTCTGTTAATGCTTGTAATTCATCATAGTTTACACTGCCGTCTGCATTCATTGGGGTTACCAATGCCACACCGGCTCCTTTGAAAATCGCCATTTGATTCAACCTCTCTCCCTGATTATCTCGTAGCTCTTCAGCCCTTTTTGCTAAAAATTTGAAAAATATTCTGAAAATGTTTTGCTATTCAGAAAATTCATGTATTATTAGGATTATATACCATAATGGTTAAAAATATCACGATTTCTGTAAAAAAAACGCAATTTTTCATAAGGAGGGGATGGTTCCTTGCAGATTACCAAAGAAGTAACAGCCCTGTTACCCCAAGTAAAAAGATGGCGCCGGGATTTGCACCAAATTCCCGAATTGGGCCTAGAAGAATATGAAACCTGTGCTTATTTGAAAAAAGAACTGAAAAAAATGGGGATTCGCGATTCGGAGGTTTACCAGCCTTTAGAAACATGTCTCTTAGTGGTTTTAGAAGGAAAGAATCCAGGCAAAACATTGGCATTTCGCACCGATATCGATGGGTTACCGGTAACTGAAGCAACGGGAGTGGACTTTGCTTCAAAAAATCCCGGGCGCATGCACGCCTGTGGTCACGATGGTCATATGGCAACGATGCTAGGCTTTGCCAATTATTTAGTAACGTACAGAGAACAGCTTTGCGGTCGTGTCATCCTGATTTTCCAACCGGCAGAAGAAGGGCCGGGTGGGGCGCAATTATTACTGGATACCGGAATTTTACAAGAACTTGGAGTAGAGCAAATTATCGGCCTTCACTTATTTCCAGAATTTCCGGCTGGGGTAATTGCCGCACGTGTTGGTGGTATGATGGCCCGAAATGGGGAAGTTACCATTAAAATCACTGGCTTATCTGCTCACGGTGCTCAGCCTCAACAAGGCCATGATGCCATTTTGGCCATGAGCGGGGTAATCCAAGGTTTGCACAGCATCATTTCTCGTAATCTTTCACCCTTGGAATCAGCGGTACTGACCTTTGGCAAAATCACAGGAGGCGAGGCCATGAATATCATCCCCGGGGAAGTCACCTTGGAAGGCACCATGCGGGCGTTTTCTGATGAAGTTTATGAAACCATGGTGGAACGGATTCAAAGTGTTGCCCAAAATGTGGCGGCAGGCTATGGCTGTACAGCAGAAGTCCAGTTTAATCATATGTATCGAGTGGTGAACAATGATGCGAGCATGGTAGCCGCTTTAGAAAAAGTTGCGAAGGAAAGTTATGTGACCACGCCACCTTATCTTTTGGCAGAAGATTTTTCCATGTACCAGCAAGTTTTCCCAGGGCTCTTTTTCTTTGTGGGCATTCGGGATGAAGAAAAAGGCTATATCCATCCTCTACACAGCAATAAAATGCAGTTTGACGAAAAAAATCTCCTAGGTGGGATTCAGTGTTACTTAGGGTTGCTAGCAGAATTGAATAAAGGAGCAGATTTATGAGGATTAAAACCATTGAAAACAATCATTTATACTGGGATGGCTGTGACACAGTCGCATTAGCAAAAAAATACGGCACCCCGGTTTACGTCTTATCGGAAAACGCCATTTTAGAGCGGACCGATGAGTTGTACCGGGATTTTTTAGACAAATACGACAATGTGCGGGTAGCCTTTGCTTCAAAGGCTTTTAATACACTGGCCATGTGTCAGTTGGTAAACCAAGTTGGCTTAAGCTTGGATGTGGTCTCTGGCGGGGAACTCTATACCGCCATGGCGGCCAATTTTCCAGCGGAGCATATCGAATTTAACGGCAATAATAAATCCCAAACCGAGCTGGAAATGGCGGTGGAATACGGCGTGGGGCGGATTATTGTGGACGGATTGACGGAAGTGGAGCGACTGGCTGTAATTTGCCGGCGGATGAAAAAAACCGCTAAAATTCTGTTTCGCATTACCCCAGAAATCACCGTGGACACCCATGATTTTATTTCCACCGGGCAAAAGGATTCCAAATTTGGCATTCCACTAAATCCGGAAATCCTATTTCCTCAAATTGAAGCGGCCATTGCCATGCCTGAAATCGAGTTTTACGGTTTGCATTTTCATATTGGCAGCCAACTTGCGGACAACAGTACCCATTTAGCCGCTGCCAAAGTGGCTTTGTCTTTGGTTTCCGAAATCAAGGCACGCTACGACTTCACCGTCAAAGAATTAAATTACGGCGGTGGCTTTGGGGTGGAATATGTCCCAGGTGATTTGCGGCAACCTTATCGTTACTTTTTAGATCCTTTAATGGCATTAACGGAAGACTACTGTGCGAAACACGATTTAAAACGCCCAGCCATCGTCATTGAACCGGGCCGTTCTCTAGTAGCAGAAGCAGGCATTACCCTACACACTATCGGCGAGATTAAAACACTGCCCGGCTTGCGCACCTATGCTTCTGTAGATGGGGGGATGACGGACAATATTCGTCCCGGTTTGTATCAGGCAGATTATACCGGTATCGTGGCAAATAAAGCAGAGGAAGAGAAAAGTCAAAAAGTGACGATTTCAGGTAAAGCTTGTGAGAGCACGGATATTTTAGTGAAAGATTTGGCAGTAGCACCTCTTGCACCGGGGGATATTTTTGCCACTTTTACCACCGGCGCCTATGGCTATTCCATGGCTTCCAATTACAACAAACTGCCCATTCCTCCAGTGGTTTTAGTCAAAGATGGAAAAGACCAGCTGATTGTAGCACAGCAAAGCTATGCGCAAATGATTCAAAATGAGCGCAGTCTCAAGGAGTGGGCGTAATGGAAATTTTCTTTTATAAAATGCAAGGCTGTGGCAATGATTTTATCGTCTTTGACAATCGAAACTATCGCTTTAGCCCTGAAGCATTGAGCAGTTTAGCCATACAGATTTGCAAGGTGCGCATCAGTGTGGGCAGTGATGCGTTAATGGTGGTGGATGAGCCGAAAAGCACCGGAGATTTTCGCATGCTTTTTTTCAATGCAGACGGTACCCAGGCCGAAATGTGCGGCAATGGGGCTCGCTGTTTGGCCCGCTTTGCCTATGAAGAAGGCATTGCGGCTAAATCCATGATTATTGAAACGAAGGCCGGACTCGTGCCTGCTTGGCGAGAAGATCAG
>NZ_JBCOJC010000028.1:0-34846 GCF_040925905.1 Enterococcus sp. 2201sp1_2201st1_C11_2201SCRN_220225 | reverse complement strand
CCGAACACAGAAGTTAAGCTTCTTAGCGCCGATTGTAGTGAAGGGTTTCCCTTTGTGAGAGTAGGACGTCGCCACGCATCATTCCGGCATAGCTCAGTTGGTAGTAGCGCATGACTGTTAATCATGATGTCGTAGGTTCGAGTCCTACTGCCGGAGTTCTTAAGACAGTTTTTACTGTCTTTTTTTTATCTTTACATTTTGGAAACTGGTAAATAATTCAAAGCTGTTTTCGTCATTTGGAGTACAAGTATATCGATAACCGCTTATAAATTTCATCTTTACTCGTCGACTGCTCATCGGCGAGTTTTTCTTTTTAATCGGGAGCAGGCCTTTAAAAAACGTATCGATTTTGATACTAGCTAGCTATATGGGGACTACCAGTTGTCTCAAAAGCGTGAATGAGGGTATAATGGCGAAGAGTAGGAAGAAATGAGGCAGATAGATGAAGTATTTATTTTTTGATTTAGATGGGACGCTGGTGGATTCTTCGGCGGGAATTTATAGTTCGATTGCTTATGCTTTGGGAAAAATGGCACGAGAACCTTTGGAACTGGCGGCTTTACGTCGGTTTATTGGCCCCCCTTTGTTAGATTCCTTTTTGGCTTTAGGAATGACGGAAAAAGAAGCAGAGGCGAGTGTGGCTTGGTACCGAGAGCATTACAAGCAGGGGGCTATGTTGCAAGTTCAAGTATATGAAGGAATTGAGGCATTGCTGAAGAATTTGGCAAGTAAAGAGGGCTATCAGTTACAAATCGCTACATCTAAACCAGAAATTTTTGCCAAGGAAATTTTGGCAGAGTTAGGCCTGGATCGTTATTTTAATGGAATTTATGGAGCGGATTTGGAAGGCGTTCGCCACAATAAAGCGGCGGTTTTGGCTTATGCCATGGAGAAGACACCAGGCGCTTTAGCGGAAAATAGTTGGATGATTGGCGATCGGGAGCATGATATACTGGGAGCTTTTACAAATGGCTTGCCGGCAGTTGGGGTACTCTGGGGATTTGGCAGCAAAAAAGAGCTAGAAGACGCCGGGGCGAGTTATTGTGCGGCGAATACAGCAGAGTTGCAAGCTTATTGTGAAAGATTATAAGCTGAATTTTACAAGAACAAAAGCTATGGTATTTTGAATGAATGAGACACGAAAAAACCTTTCAGAGAAATCTGAAAGGTTTTTTTAAAGCCACCTGTCGGATTCGAACCGACGACCTCTTCCTTACCATGGAAGCGCTCTACCTACTGAGCTAAGGCGGCATTTTTATTACGATTTGTTATCTCATTATCAAGCACAAATAGAATTATATGATAGCTGGCAAGGGAAGTCAACACTTTTTCATGAGATTTTGCGCTTTTTCCCAGACTGAAAACAAGGGGGAGGCAGTCCTTTTTTATTATCTGAATCTTTCAAAAAATAAGCCAAAAAGTGATTGTCAAAAACCGTCAATCTTGGTAAAATATTCTTATGAAATCATTCCGGCATAGCTCAGTTGGTAGTAGCGCATGACTGTTAATCATGATGTCGTAGGTTCGAGTCCTACTGCCGGAGTAGGTAGTCTTTTCCTGATGGGAAGAGGCTTTTTTTCTGCAAATAAAGAATGAGAATAGAGAAAGCTAGGCCGCAACCTAGCTTTCTTTATTTTGTTGCGGTTTGAATTTCTTGATACAAGGCAGTGGTTTTCTCTTCTTGGCTGCTAAAGTAGTAGTCGCGGTTTTTGGTCACCACATGTAAGTAAGGCTTTTTTTCAAGGGTTAGATAGAGGCTAGCCTTTTTGTCGGCTACTTTAAATTCTCCTGTCAAGTAGTGGTCGCCACCATAGCCGTTGGTGCGCACAGTTTTTTTGGGAAGTTTGTCCACCAGTTCCACGGACTGAATTTGGTTTAAAGGAATGCGACTTTCTTTAGCAAAAGGGGCGTCCAAGGTCAAGGTGTCGTAAGTGAGCTGGGCAGAAAAGCTATCTTTGACAAAATCCATCCGGTAAAGGGGAATCAAAGTGCCAATCATCAACCCAAAAATCGCAAGCAGGGTGCCAATGCCTAACACTTTGCCCATGGGACGACCTAGGTTAATACCAATATTTAACCCAATGCGATCGGGCACCATGATTCGGCTATCGTTAGGATTGTTATACATGGCAAAGCGCCAGTACTGGTCTTCCCCTGTATAGCGGTAGTCGGCTACTTGGTTCAAAAGTTGATCCTGACGTTTTCTCAAGTGGAGCAACATTCCGACTGTATATAGCAGAAAGCCACAAAGCAAAAGGGGAAAGAAAATGGCGAGAATAGTCGCCTGAAGCCCTTTGGTTTCCATACTCAGTTGAGGGAGGTATAAAAGAACCAGTAAAAAATAAGGCAAAGTGACCATCATCAAAGACCAAGTGTGCTTGGTGATATCGTTTAATTGCTGGTTAATGGTTGCTTCTTTGGTGATTGGGCGCACAGGAAGGCGTTTAATGGCAAACCATAAAGCCACAGATAAAATCCAGAACCCTAAAGCTGATGCGCTTAGTACTAGAAAATTATCCGCTTTGAGTTGCCAAAGCCATCCACAATAAAGCAAGGTCAAAACAAAAGCCGGCAGTAAAGCAATGAATGGAACTAATTTACGATTTTTAGCTTGAATAAGTTTCGTATCGATTACCACAGGCGCTACCGGCAATTGCCAGCCTTTTGCAACTTTTAAGTCGTGCATTTTGCGAATGTAGCGGATTTCCACGGCGTAACTGCCACCTAAGGCAAATAATAAACACAGCCAAAAACTGGTCATCATAAAAGATTCCTTGGATAAGAAAAACAAGCTAAGTCCTAATAGACAGCCTAGAATAGCTAAAATCCAGAGACTGCGACGGAATTTTTTGACTAAATTTAAGACAGCCGCATCCTCTAAGTGTTCTTTCGGGAGCGTGTTTTCGATGATTACTTGTTTATGAGCCTTGCCGGCGATGCCAATGGTAAAGGCCATGGCGACGTTAATTAGCACCAAGGTCAAGAAAAAAACGAGTTGTAAAGTCATGGTGGTCATTCCTTTCTAACATTAAAGAAGGCGTTTGGTAAAAATTTTCAAAGCACACCAGATGGATAACAGTAGCAATGTGACAGCGAGAATCACTGCTGGCAAACTGTCGGTAAAATCGCTAGCGCCGGTTAGCCATTTGGCATTTTCACTACCTAGGCTAAAGGGATTGTAGTGATTGATTTTTTGAAATAGATTGATTACAAGACTTGCGGCAAACATCAAGGCAAAATAAAACAAACTTTGCAAACCATTGTTGCTAACAGACGATGCGAGAATCAATAAAGCGCACAAGAGCAAGCCGTAAAGCCACAAAGGGATGACGGCACTCGCTAAATTCTGACTTAGATCATCGGTAAAAAAGTAGCGGGTATAGCCAAAACAAATTGCAAATGACAACCAGTACCCCCCAGTCCAAGTGACTCCGAGATAGGCGGCTTTGCCTAAAACCACGTTCCGGCGTTTTAAGCCTAGGGGAAATAAAGAAAGCAATGTGCCTCTTTCGATTTCTCCGGCTAACGTATCCCCGTACAACAAGACTAAAGCCAAGAGACCGAACTGACTGATATTTTTGAAAAACTGTCCCCAAGCATCCACGGAAGAAGGTTCGGGAAAAGTGATTTGGGTAGTATGGGGCAAGGCAGCTTTCATCAGTTCGGGAGTGAGTTTGGCAATCAATGGAGACATCATGCCGGCTGCGATAAAAAGAATGGCCAGAACCAACAAGCGTTTTTTTCGTAATGCTTCTAAGTGTTCTTTATGAAATTGACTGATAAATTGATGGTTCATCCTTGCACCACCTTTAAGAAAAGTTCTTCCAGACTTGGTTGCACCAGTTGAAAACCAGTAGGTACCAGCTGGGAGTGGGTTAATGTTGCTAGAATCTCATGGCCGGCTTTTGTAGGATCAGTAACCACAAGCACCACTTTGTTTTCAATTAATTTAGTGGGCCAGCTTTTTTCGGCGATGTTCTGAAATTGCCGGGCTTCTGCTTGTTGGTGAAAGGTCAGTTCGTAGGAATAACCACTGTGACTCGCTTTCAATTCTTCTAAGTTGCCGGCTAAGGCGATTTTTCCTTCATGTAAAATCGCCACTTGATCACAAATGGCCTCCACATCGGTTAATAAATGAGTGGAAAACAAAACAGTGGTTTGCCCTTTTAATTGTTGAAAAATCTCCAAGAAGGCTTTTCGGCCCAAAGGATCTAGAGCTGAAGTGGGTTCATCACAAATTAGTAAAGGGGGCTTGGTCAACAGCGCTTGCGCCAGTCCTAGACGTTGTTTCATCCCGCGGGAATAACTACCGATTCGCTTGTTTACTTGATCGAGTCCTACTTGTTGTAAGACCACTTGACTGCGTTCTTTAATTTGTCTAGAGCTCATACCAGCTGCGCTACCGGCATAGTGCAGTTGTTCTTTGGCTTTCATATAGGGATAAAAGCTGGGGACATCAGGTAAGTAGCCCACTTGCTGAGGCAAAGGCTTGCCGAAGAGAACCGGTTTGTCATAAAGGGTAACTTCTCCAGAATCGGCGGGCAATAATCCTAAAAGAATCTTTAACGTGGTGGTTTTCCCGGCACCATTTTCCCCTACAAAGCCATAGATACTGCCAGTGGGAATCGTTAAATCCAAGCCTTGTAAAATCCCTTTGCCAGCAAAGGACTTATTGAGTTGCTTTAAGGTAACAGCGTTCATTCTTCTTCTCCTTTGCCAATTGCAAAATACAAAATTGGGCCAATAAAAGAAAACAAGGCGCTGACTAAAGTCCAGACTAATTTATTACCTCGTTTGTAATGGGGATGACGCCACACATCCACAATGGCAAAAATCGCCAAGCCAAATTGTAAAATGATTAAGGGAATTAAGACAGGTAAATACTCTTGTAATGAGATGGTAGTAGAAGTAAGACTAGTCATCATGGTTTCCCCCTTCAAAATTTTGCCAAATGGTATCTATTGCACTTAATAAGCTTTCCTTTGTAATACCATGGAGTTTTCCCTGGGCCAAAAGCAGAGCCAGCATTTGATGAAGATCTGCTTCTTCTTTGGGAGTAAAGTCATCCGGCAGGCGTACGAGGGAGCCTTTGCGCCGATCGGTAATCAAATAGCCCTCGTCTTTTAACAGATTGTAAGCTTTGGAAATGGTCATGGTGTTCACACCTAATTCATCAGCTAACTGGCGTACCGTGGGCAATGACTCTCCTGGGGCTAATTCTCCTTTGGCAATACCCAGAATCACTTGATCTCGCAATTGTTGGTAAATGGGAATGACGGACAAAGTGTCAATTTCCAGTAACATAAAGGCCCTCCATTCTTTGTCTTGTTTGTATCGGTAAGTGTAATACATACAAGACAAAAACACAAGAAAAAGCCGTTGAGGAGTAAATTGCAAAGAATTTTCCCATTATTTGCACATTTATTGAAATTGCTTTTTAGAAGGGGTAGAATAGGCAAGTAAGCCTCCGAAAAATGATGAAAAACATTCGGTTGGCAGTTGAAAGGATGAAGAAAATGCCAGAAATTACGAAAGAAATGACGGCAGAATTTGCCAAAACTTATGAAACCAGCGCAAAAAATCAAGCACTAGCCCACAGTGTGATTAAAAATGGAATCACTGCTTCTGCTGAAAATATCGCAAGCCATGTGGAAAACGCGCCAATCTTTTCTGTAGACCTTGCTACCGGCGCAGTGGCAAACCAAAAACAATCCGGTCGTTGCTGGATGTTTGCAGCTTTGAACACTTTCCGTCATAAAATGCTAGAAAGCTTGAAATTAAAAGACTTTGAATTGTCCCAAAACTATACCTTCTTCTGGGACAAATATGAAAAAGCCAATTACTTCTATGAAAACATTTTGGCTACCGCTGACCAAGAGTTAACCAGCCGAGAAGTGGCATTTTTGTTGCAAATGCCTCAACAAGATGGCGGCCAATGGGACATGATTGTTTCCATTTTCCAAAAATACGGTGTGGTACCAAAAGCTGCAATGCCAGAAAGTGCCAACTCTTCTAACTCTCGGGATTTGAACAACTACTTGAATAAAAAATTACGAAAAGATGCCGTAACCTTGCGAGACATGGTGGCAGCCGGTAAAAACGAGGCTGAAATTCAAACTGCTAAAAAAGCGATGTTGGCAGAAATCTACAATTTCTTGCGCATTTCTTTAGGCACACCTCCAGAAACCTTTGATTTTGAATATCGTGATGAAGACAAGAACTATCACATTGACCAAAACTTGACTCCCCAAACCTTCTTTGAAAAATACGTGGGGGTAAACTTGGACGATTATGTCAGCATCATCAATGCCCCAACCGCTGACAAGCCTTACGATAAATCTTATACGGTTTCCATGCTAGGCAATGTGGTAGGTGGCAAACAAGTCAAATACTTAAATGTGGATATGGAAAGCTTCAAGAAATTGGCGATAGCTCAATTAGAAAGCGGCGAGTCCATTTGGTTTGGTTGTGATGTAGGCCAATCCTCTACTCGCGATACTGGTATCATGGCTTTAGACGCCTATGATATCAATGGCTTATTTGACATCGACTTCACCATGACTAAAGCAGAGCGCTTAGACTACGGAGAAAGCTTAATGACACACGCCATGGTCTTAACCGGTGTGGACATGGTAGACGGCAAATCCACCAAATGGAAAGTAGAAAACAGCTGGGGCGATAAAGTCGGTGAAAAAGGATTCTTCGTCATGAGTGATGCTTGGATGGATGAATACACGTACCAAATCGTCATCCGAAAAGAATTCTTAAGTGCCGAACAACTGGCAGCTTTTGAAGCCGAACCAAAAGTCTTGGCACCTTGGGATCCAATGGGCGCCTTGGCGTAACAAGGGCTACAGCTCCTAAAGCCTCCAAGGGGGCAAAAAAGGGCAAAATTATTTGCAGTGTAGACACAGTGATAAATTTCTTCCACCCCGATACAAATGGTATCGGGGTGTTTTGGTCTGGTTTTATTTTTGCTAATTTTCGTGCCAGATTCGTGGATAAGTAAGGAATTTACGGCTTGCCGAAATTTTAAAGGCATATCCAAAGACATTTTTCCCTACTTTCGTTATACTTAAATGCGTCA
Source organism: Enterococcus sp. 2201sp1_2201st1_C11_2201SCRN_220225 (assembly GCF_040925905.1). Classification (NCBI taxonomy): domain Bacteria; kingdom Bacillati; phylum Bacillota; class Bacilli; order Lactobacillales; family Enterococcaceae; genus Enterococcus; species Enterococcus sp. 2201sp1_2201st1_C11_2201SCRN_220225. The sequence goes on along the minus strand of NZ_JBCOJC010000028.1, from coordinate 27,759 downwards.
CGAGGGCTTACTTACAAAAAGTATCAAAAAACAGGAATGATTCTGCTTGTAGCTGAGACTTCGAGTGAACTATTGAAGAATGGTCACTGGGAACCTTTACTTCCTTTGACGGACTTGTCATAAAAATTAGAAAGGATGTTACACTATGACAAATCTGCTCATCGTACTAATTTTAGCCGTGTTCGTGGCGGCGCTGTATGTCTTTTATCGTATGCAGCATAAACACGTGAAATTCTCCACCCGGGTCTTTACCGCGCTTTTTGCTGGGATTATCTTTGGGGGAGTATTGCAACTGATCTTTGGCACTAAGGATACTGTAGTGACGACAGCCTTGGAATGGATTGGTATTGTGGGACAAGGCTATGTGGCCTTCTTGCAAATGCTAGTGATGCCATTGGTTTTTGTTTCCATCGTGGGAGCTTTCACCCGAATGAAAGAATCCAATAAATTGGGAAAAATTAGTTTTTCGGTTTTAGGGATTTTATTGTCCACTACGGCAGTTGCCGCCTTAATCGGCATTGGGAGCACCATGCTTTTTGGCCTAGACGGTGCTTCTTTTACAGAAGGATCAGCTGAAACCGCTCGGATTGCGGAATTGGCAGAACGGCAAGCCCAAGTACAAGACTTGTCGATTCCAGAACAAATTGTCAGCTTTATTCCGAAAAATGTCTTTGCAGATCTTGCAGGAACCCGCTCTACTAGTACCATTGCCGTGGTAATTTTTGCGGCTTTTGTGGGAGTCGCTTATCTGGGCATTAAGCGTAAAGCACCGAAAGAAGCCCAGACCTTTGCGGATTTAATGGATAGCCTTTATAAAATTGTCATGCGTATTGTGACTTTGGTCTTGCGGTTAACGCCTTATGGAGTCTTTGCTTTGATGACCAACGTCTTAGCTTCTAGTGATTTTGATGCCATTTTGAATTTAGCAAAATTTGTACTGGCTTCTTATACTGCTTTGATTGCGGTGATGATCGTCCATCTGCTATTATTAGTTTTTGGCGCTCAAGTCAGCCCGGTTACTTATTTGAAAAAAGCCTTGCCAGCCTTGAGTTTTGCCTTTACTTCTCGTTCTTCTGCGGGCACCATGCCTTTAAATATCGAAACCCAAACCAAAGCCTTTGGAGTAGATGATGCTACGGCAAACTTTGCCGCAAGTTTTGGCATTTCTATTGGTCAAAACGGTTGTGCTGGTGTTTATCCGGCGATGTTGGCAACGATTGTGGCGCCAACAGTTGGTGTGAATGTCTTTAGTTTAGAATTTATTTTAATGTTAGTGGCCATTGTGACCATCAGCTCCTTTGGGGTTGCCGGTGTGGGAGGCGGCGCAACCTTTGCTTCTCTTATCGTCTTAGGCTCTATGAACTTGCCCATCGCCATTGTGGGCTTGGTTATTTCCGTGGAACCATTGATTGACATGGCCCGGACTGCCATTAATGTATCTGACAGCATGGTAGCTGGTATTGTCACCAGCGCGCGCTTGAAGGATTTGGATCGAGATGTGTTAAATAATCCCGAAGCCGTTATCGACGCCAATTAATTTCTTAGATGATGTTTAGCTCTGAAAGGAAAATTTCCTTTCAGAGCTTTTTTATCGACTTGGCTTTCGTAAAGCGTTTTGTCTTTCTTACTTTAGACGTACTAAAGCCATTCTGCTATACTCAATAGTAAACAGGTAAGGAGGGGATTGTATGGAAAGAATATTGCAACTAACCGGTGCGGCGAATGTGCGGGACTTAGGCGGTTACCCCAGTCAAAAAAGCCAAGTCCGCTTTCAAAAAGTGATTCGGGCCGCAGCCATCCATCAATTAACCCCAGCAGATAGCCAACAACTGGCTGATTATGGCGTAACTCAGGTAGTGGACTTTCGTTCGGCTAAAGAACGGGCCAAAGCACCAGATGCCAATATTCCCCAAGTGGAAAATATCAGTTTGCCGATTTTTCCAGAAAAAGAACAGACGACGGCCTCACCGGGTACTTTATTTGAACAAATCCAAGCGGGAATGGATGGGGCGACGCAGATGCGGGCGGTTTACCGTCATTTTGTGGAAGAGGAGTATTCCCGTAAAGCTTATCGCCGCTTTTTTGAGATTCTTTTGAACAATGATAAGCAAGGGGAAAGTGTCTTGTTTCATTGTACGGCTGGAAAGGATCGGACTGGGTTTGGCGCTGCGCTGATTTTAGCCAGTTTGGAAGTAGACCAAGACGAGATTGTTAAAAATTATTTAGAGACCAATCAAAATCTAGTAAAGACCACGGATCAAGTGCTAAAAGAAGCTCAAAGCAAAGGTGCTAGTGCGTTTATGCTGGCGGGAATTAAAGAAGTATTGGCTGCTAGAGAAGATTACTTAGCCGAAAGCTATGGGGCGATTCAGACTCATTACGGGGATATGACTGGATTTTTACACCAAGGCTTAGGGTTATCGAAACAAGATTTGTCGGATTTTCGGCAGTTGTATCGCGAGTAAGAGGAGGGAGTCAGATGGGAGTCAGACAGGTTATGGAAAAATTGGCGCTAAAGGGACAAGTGCTGCCAATTACCGGTGGGGATGTCAATCAGAATTTCCGAATTAATACGAAAGAAAAAAGTTATTTTTTAAAATTTCAACCCAATGGAAAACGGGATTTCTTTCCCGATGAAGTGGCGGGGTTAAAAGCGCTGGCACCTTTTGTAAACGTACCTCAAGTCTATGAGACTGGCCAAGTAGAAGCAGGCACCTATCTTTTAATGGAATGGGTGGAGCCAGAAGAGGGAGAACAGCGAGCTTTGGGGCAAGCTTTAGCACGGTTACACCGTCAAACTGGGAGGTCATTTGGTTGGCCTGAGGATAATTACATCGGCATATTACCCCAAGTAAATGCCCAAACAACAAACTGGCCTTTCTTTTTTATCACTTGTCGTTTAGATGTGCAAGTGGAGCTAGCCAAACTGCACAATGTTTGGACAAAAGAGCGGGAAGTTTCTTATTTACGTTTAAAGGAGTTTATCTTGGCGGATTGGACAGAGCGGAAAGTGATGCCTAGCTTGCTTCATGGTGATTTTTGGTCGGGCAATACCTTGTTTACTAAATCAGGTGAACCTTGCTTTTTAGATCCCGCCGTCAGTTTTGGAGACCGAGAACAAGATATCGCCATGAGCCAACTTTTCGGCGGTTTCAGTTCCGAATTTTTAGCCGGGTACTTGGCAGAATTTCCATTGCCTTCTGGTTGGGAAGCCCGCCAAGAAATCTATCAACTGTATTACCTTTTGGTCCACTTAAACCAATTTGGGGAAAGCTATGGTCAGCAAGTCGATCAAATTTTAGCAAATTACTAGGAGTGAAATTGTTTTGGGAAAAAAGTATTCAGAAGAACATAAAGTAGCCTACTACGAATGTGATGTTACCGGTCAAATGACCCAGCCCGCCATGTTAGCCGTGGCAATTGAAATTTCCGAAGCGCAAAGTGCCGCACTAGGCCGGGATTCTGCCTTTGTCCAGAGCCTAGGAGTAACCTGGATTATTACCAATTATCAAATCACTTACAACCGATTGCCTAAAGCTTTGGAGAAAATTACCGTGTCCACCATGGCTATGGAATACAATAAATTCTTTTGTTATCGGAATTTTTGGCTGACGGATGAACTCGGCAATGAATTGGTAAAAATCGAAGCAGTCTTTGCATTAATGAGCCTTGAAACCCGAAAAATGGCAGCGGTGGCTGAAGAAATCATTGCCCCTTATGGCAGTGAAAAAGTCAAAAAAATTCGTCGCTATCCTAAACTTACTAAAGTGGAAGGCGATAGTTACCAACCTTATCGCGTGCGTTTTTATGACATCGACAACAACCATCATGTGAATAATGCGGTGTACTTCACTTGGATTTTTGATGTATTAGGCTACGACTTTTTAGCTAGCCATACACCAAAAAGTACCGCTATTCGTTTTGAAAAAGAAGTGGAGTACGGCAATCAAGTGGAAAGCCATTATCAAATTGTGACAAGAGAAGACGGTGCTATTGAAACCCGCCATGAGATTCGCTGTGGTGATGTAGTTAGCTGTGAAGCGAATATTGTTTGGGAAGCAAATTAACTTTCTCAAAAAATGGGGTAGGGGACTTTATTAAAAGTTCCCTACCCCATTTCGTTAAGCTTGATGCCACTTCATAAGATATTCTTTTTCTTGAGTGGCGAGATCTAATTGACTCTCTTGGATACCAAAGCCATGGCGTTGGTAAAAAGCTATAGCTCGGCTGTTTTTTTGATAAACGGTGAGCGTCAATTCAGAGTGAAGTCCTTGGCTATGGCGTAGTAATTTGCCACCAATACCTTGATTTTGAGCGAGCTTAGTTACAAATAATCCGGCCAAATAATTGTCCATAAGACCGATAAAGCCGAGTAGTTCACCATTTACTTCATAGAGCCAGAGTTGACTTTCTAACATCGCTTCCTTCGCGGCTGTCTGCTGGCTTTGCCAATAGCTAGCAGGAATATAATCGTGGGTGGCAAGATTTCCTTGTAACCAAAGGCTCATCACGTGATCCATGTCGGTTACTTGGGCTTGACGTATTTGAGTAATCATGGCATTCTCCTTAATTATTAGACTCAGCTTTCCATAAAATGTACTAATTCCTCCCGACTTAAATCGCGATTTAACGCCACTAATAATTTCAAGCGGGCTTTTTGAGAGTTGATGCTATTGCAAAAGATTACCCCCATCTCTTGTAGTTGTTGGCCACCGCCATCATAATCATAAACCGGCTCGGCAATGCCGTTAAAACAGCGGGAAACCAAAACCACCGGTAGTCCTGAGGCAATCAATTTTTGCAAAGGCGGGACCGTAGCAGGCGGCAAATTGCCCGCCCCCAGCGCTTCTACCACCAATCCATTTAAAGGGCTTTGGGCCAATGTTTCTAAAAAATCTCCTTGCATCCCGGTATAAGCTTTAATAATCGGCACGAGCCCTTTCATTTGGTCTACGTCTAGCCGTGGTGTTTCCAAAAGCTCTTGTAAAAAGAGAATCCGTTTTTTCGAGACTAAGCCAATGGGGCCTAATGTAGGGGTGCGAAAGGTGGCTACATTGGTGGTATGGGTTTTGGTCACATAGCGTGCAGAATGAATCTCGTCATTCATCACTACTAAAACGCCTTTGTCCACAGCTTCTGAACAAGCCGCCACTCGAATGGCACTTTCAAAGTTATACAAACCGTCACTGCCTAATTCATTAGAAGAACGCATGGCGCCAGTGATCACGATGGGCAGAAGATTGCCAATGGTAGTGTCGAGGAAAAAGGCGGTTTCTTCCAACGTATCGGTCCCATGAGTGATGACGATACTTGAAAAGCCCGCCAATTTTGCCAATTGAATCCGTTCTTTTAACTGGAGCATTTCCTTTGGGGTAATATGGGGGCTGGGAAGATTAAAGATATCTTCTACCACTAGTTCTACGTCATCGGGAACGGTTATGGGTGCACTCATTAGAGGATTGGCCGCTCCGGGAGCAACTTTTTTTGTTAAAGAATCCTCTTCCATGGCGATGGTGCCACCAGTGTGAAGGACTAATATTTTTTTCATAAAATTCACCTGCTTTGTCTGTTTTCAGTGTCATTGTAGCATGATTTATCAGAAATAAGCAGAATCATTATCGAAATATGGCTTTTTCTGTCTTTTGTCGCCATTTTTGATATGATAGACAAAAAGGGGAGGGGTAGATGTGATCAAAGCCATTTTTTTTGATATCGATGGAACGCTGTTGACTTCCATGGGCAAAGTGCTTCCTTCGACTAAGCAAGCAGTCGCTAAAGCCCAATCCCAAGGAATCTATGTAGGAGTCGCCACTGGTAGAGGCCCAAGCTGGGTCAAGAAGCTGACAAAAGACCTTGATTTGGATATGTGGGTGACCTATAACGGCCAACTGGTTTCGGAAAAAGACAAGTTGCTGTTTACCAGATCTTTTGAACCTGAGGCTTTGCAACAAATCATCACTTATGCCGATCAAAAGGACTTGTCTTTAAGTTTTGGAGCGCAAGATCATATCGCCGGCAGTCGTTTGATGAATTTAGGTCAGTCCGTTTTGATTCAACGTCTGGTTCGCTTTTTGCCTAAGAGGCTTCCGGTGAAACCAGCCAAAAAGCTTTTACAAGCGGGGCATTTTTATCGCTCGGAAACCCATTACCAAGATTTATCCATTTTAAATGAGCCGATTTATCAATGTATGATGCTCAATCCTGAATCAGAAGATGAAAAAGTAGCCACTGCTCTGAGCCAGTGTGATCTGTTACGCTCCAATCATTTTTCAGTGGATTTGGTGCCTAAGGGTGGTTCCAAATTTAAAGGGATTCAAGTCTTTATGGCAGAAAAAGGACTAAAAGCTGAGGAAGTTATGGCTTTTGGGGATCATCAAAATGATATTGAAATGCTAAAAGGTGTCGGTCTCGGTGTGGCTATGGGCAATGGCAAGCAGGTGACCAAAGAAGCGGCCGGCTATGTGACGGATTCGAATAATTTAGATGGGATTTTCAAAGCACTGAAATATTTTGAAATTATTTAGGAGGAATTATTCTGGAACAATCAGCAGATTTAACACCTTTTGAGATGAGTGAGGCTTTCCATGAAGTTTTTGACCCACGAAAACCAGCAGTACCCACTGCTTTTTCAGCAAAAGAAGCCTTGCATAGAGCTGACTTTAAAGTGGAAGAACTAGTGGAATTTCTTTTTGCCACTGCTAGTACCAAGGAAGAATTTCAAGCTCAAGTCAACGGCCTACATCATGCTTTAGATAAAGCTCAGGAGAAGATTTTAAGTAAGCAACAAGCAAATTGTCCTCAACCTGATCCCTTAGTGGCCCAAGCGGATGCTTTAGTGGATTTATTGTATTTAACCTATGGCAGTTTTTCACTAATGGGAGTGGATCCACAACCTTTAATGAAAATCGTCCACGAAGCCAATCTGGGTAAATTGTTTCCCGATGGCAAGCCTCACTATGATCCCGTGACCAATAAAGTCTTAAAACCGGAAAACTGGGAGGCTGATTTTGCTCCCGAAGAAAAAATCGCCGCAGAACTAGCCCGGCAAATGGCAGAAAAAAAGCGCAATTCCCAATAAAGGGGAGTTGCGCTTTTTCACCTTTTACTAATCAAAAAAGGTATAATACAATGTCCGAATTGCCAATTTTTCCTGTTCTTTATGAATCCCAAACATAATGGAAACTTCAGAAGAGCCTTGGTTAATCATTTCCAAGTTAATCCGTTTGCGGGCTAGTGCGGCGGTGCTTTCCGCGGTAATCCCCACACGTTGGCGCATACCTTCACCAACTACCATAATCATGGACAGGTCGTGGGTGATTCGCAGTTCATCAGGATCAATTTCATAGGCAATTTTGCGCATGAGTTGTTCTTGCAAATCCTCATCTAGCTGATTGCTACGGATGACAATGGAGATGTCGTCAATTCCAGAAGGCATGTGTTCATACCCAATGCCAAATTCTTCTAAAATGGTTAAGACGCGCCGGGTAAAACCGACTTCTCTATTCATTAAGTACTTGCTGATGTAAATCATGCTGAACCCTTCATCACTGGCAATACCCACCACTGGTTTTTCTGTCAAATCTCGTTCAGGAATAATTTTGGTGCCCCGACAGTTGGGATTGTTGGTGTTTTTAATCACCACGGGAATCTTAGCCCGAAAAGACGGCATCAAAGCTTCGTCATGGAAGACGGTAAAGCCCGCATAGGCCAATTCCCGCATTTCCCGATAGGTTAATTCTTTCATGATTTCTGGTTTGTGGACATAACCGGGATGTGCGGCGAAAATTCCATCCACATCGGTGAAGTTTTCGTAAAGGTCAGCTTTGACCCCAGCGGCCACAATGGAACCACTGATGTCGGATCCTCCTCGAGAGAAAGTACAAATATTGCCTTCTTCCGTGTAACCAAAGAAGCCGGGAATTACCAAAACAGCATCGGAATTCGCCCATTTTTTGATTTGATGATAGGCTTTATATAACACCCGAGCATTTCCTGGTTCATCAGAAACCAAAATACCCAAATCTTTGGGATTCACATAACGAGCTTTAATATTTTGGGCTTGTAAGATGCCCGCAATCAATTTTGCATTATTGTCTTCCCCGCGTGAAAGAATGTGATCGTAAAGATGGGGATTGTTTTCGATGGGCAAATTCGCCACTGACTCTAAATCAATACGAATGGCAGCCAAGTGTTCTTCGTCTACTTCAAAAGCTTCGCCGATTTCCAAATAGCGACTAAAAATTTCTTCCACAATCGGAGTTAGACTTTTTCGCGCCAATTTAGCTTCATACAGCTGAATCAATAAATCCGTAACTTTAATGTCTTCACTGGTGCGTTTTCCCGGTGCCGAAACCACGACAAACCGTCGTTCTTCATCACTTTTGACAATATTCACCACTTTAGCAACTTGTTCACTGGATGCTAATGAGCTACCGCCAAATTTAATAACTTTCATTTTGTTCCCCCCAAGTGTAGAAAAAAGCGGATACCCCAACCGCCTTTTGCCGATGTATTATTTTTAAGAGTACAAAAATAATAGAGAAAAAGCAAGGTATATCCGATAAATTGTGAGAAAATTTCGAATTGTAGTCGTGTCTTATGAAATTTTCTCAAAATTTTTGGGGATTTTAAAATGAAAGAGAAGGAAAAAGCGGACGTTCCCTTTTATAAAAAAACAAAACTTTTTCGTGAATCTTAATGCGACACCAAAGCCTTTATGCTATAATCTAGCGTAGATGCCTTTTGGGCTGAGGTGGCATTTGCGTCATCGAAAAGCGATTTACTACCATAAATAAATCTAATTCCCTCAAGTGGGGATTGAACTGGATATTTTGAATGCGGAGGAGACCATCCATGTCTACACAAGTTATCGTCGGAATCATCATTTTCATCATTGTGGTTGCTGCTGTTTTATATGGCGTCGGCTTTTTTATGCGGAAAAAGAACCAAGAAAAATTACAGGCCTTGGAAAAGCGGCGAGAAGAACTCTTTGATTTGCCTGTGTTAGAAGAAATTGACGATGTGAAAAAAATGCATCTGGTCGGCCAAAGTCAAAATACATTCCGGGAATGGAATCAAAAGTGGACAGATATTTCCACCTCTTCCTTTGCTGAATTGGAAAGCCAAATCTTTGAAGTAGAAAGCTTAAATGAAACCTTCCGTTTTGTAAAAGGAAAAACCGCGATTGGCGATGCGGAAGCGACTATGAATCAAATGGAAACCGAAGTGGAAGAAATCCGTGCAGGTCTGCGGGAGTTGCGGGAAAGTGAAGAACGCAATTCCTTAGAAGTTCAAAAAGCGTTGGATGTGTACGAAGAGTTGAAAAAAGAACTTCGGGAAAACGGGGATGCCTATGGTCCTGCTTATCCTGAATTGCAAAAACAATTGAAAAATGTGGAAATTGAATTCACACAATTTGTTACATTAAACACTTCTGGCGATCCAGTGGAAGCTAGAGAAGTGTTGGAACAAGCCGAAACCCATACTTATCAACTAGAAGATACCATGAAACGTGTACCAGCCATCTTTACAGAATTAAATGAAGACTTCCCAAGCCAATTAAAAGAAATCAAAGAAGGCTACAAAAAATTACTTGCTGACAATTATGTATTTCCTGAAGAAGACTTTAAAGGAGATATTGAGCGAGTTGAAAAGCGAGTGGAAACTTCTAAAGAAGACTTGGCGAAAGTCGAATTGCAAACTGTGGAATTGGCAAACCGAGACACAGCCCATGCCATTGACGACTTGTACAACGTGATGGAACGGGAAATCAATGCGCGTAAATACGTGCGGAAAAACCGGGCAGTCATTGAAGAATACATCCAACATGCTTATAAAAACAATCGTCAACTGTTAATTGAAATTGACCATACCTCTCAAAGTTATACCTTGAATCACAATGAACTAGGCAAAGTTCGCGGTTTCCAACAAGAAATCGAAGAACTAAACCGACGTAAAAATGATCTTAATCCATTAATGGATGCCAACAATATTCCATATTCTGAAGTCCAAACATTCTACAAAGATGCTTATAAGATTTTAGACGATGTGGAAAGTCAACAAGTAGTCATCGACACTGGCTTGCGGGAAATGCGCCAAGGAGAAAGCGAAGCCCAAGAAAAAGTGGAACAATTTGAATTCCGCTTACGGAACTTGAAACGCTACGTGGAAAAACAACGCTTACCAGGACTGCCGGGAGAATATTTGGAACACTTCTTTATGGCGACAGACCGAGTGGAAGACTTAAGCAAGTCCTTAAACAAAATTCGGGTGAACATGGTGGAAGTCAATGCTTTGGTGGAAGCCTGTGAAACAGACATCAAAGCCTTGGAAGCCAAAACCAATGATTTAGTAGATGCCGCAGCTCTAACCGAACAAATGATGCAATACGCCAACCGCTATCGTCATTCTCATTCAGAAATCAAAGCAGCCATTGACCACAGTTTGACGCTCTTCCAAAAAGAGTACAAATATCAAGAATCATTAGATGAAATTGGTCAAGCTTTAGAACGAGTGGAACCCGGTGCTTTCAAACGGATTGAGACATTTTATTTTAACAATCGGGATTTAGTGTAAGAAAAGATTGGACAACTGGAATTCAATTTCAGAACATATAGAAATACCGTTTCAAGTCGTTTTTTGTGACTACTTGAAACGGTATTTTTTATTTATCGTTAACTATAGGTAACTTTCTTAATTTAGTTGGAGTAGCGGGACTATCTTGGCTTGAGGGTAGAAAACGGCAGAGAAAATTAAAATTTTAGAAGAAGTCAAAATGTTCCTATTCATAAATTTTTGAAGGTTTGTTGAGCAATTTTGTACTAATAAAGCAAAATAGTCATGATTTTGGACGTATTGTGAGGAGAAAATTTTCTTGAATGATTAATTATTTCATTTTAGTTGAATCTAATACGATTTAGTGGATTACTCTCTAGCAAGAATTATCTTTAGCAAAATATGCTATGATATGAGCAGAAAAAAGGCTACATTCTGGATAGCAGAGGGGAGATGAGTAAATGAAAAAAATCATTTTAATGGGAGCCGTTGGTTGTGGCAAGACTACTTTGTCCCAGGCTTTGCATGGCGAAGCATTGACTTATAACAAAACTCAAGCAGTCTCGTATACGCCAGAGATTATTGATACACCTGGAGAATTTATTTTGCATCGTCAATATTATAGTGCATTATCCGTTACTGCAGCAGATGCGGAAATAATTGGTTTAGTTCAAAGCGTTCAAGAACTGGAACAAGTTTTCTCTCCAGGTTTTGCTTCGATGTTTTCAAAAGAAGTAATTGGAATTGTGAGTAAGGAAGACTTAGCTGATAGTAAAGAACAAGTTCAATTAATAAAAAAACAGCTACTAAGTGCTGGTGCAACACGGATATTTATCTCTTCTGCAGTCGATGGTCGGGGGCTAAGGGAGCTTGAAGACTATTTGGAACTTAATAGCCAAGAAGAAAGGATTGAAAATTAAAATGGAAGAAACAAAACGAATGATTCAAGAATATGTGCCTGGTAAGCAAGTAACCATGGCACATATCATTGCAAGTCCAAATCGAGAGTTGTATCAGAAACTTGGTTTACAGGAGAATCATGGAGATGCGTTAGGTATTATGACCATTACCCCTAGTGAAGCAGCAATTATTGCAGTTGATATTGCAACTAAAAGTGGAAACGTTGAAATCGGCTTTATCGACCGTTTTTCAGGATCGGTGGTAGTTACTGGGGACGTTGGTTCTGTAGAAGAGGGGCTGAAAGCTGTCTTAAAAGGCTTGAAAGATATCTTAAACTTTACGATTACTTGTGGGATTACGCGAACGTAGGAATAAATTTAGCTATCATGAGATATTTGCTAAATTTGTTTGAAATGTTTAAAAAAGGAATATACTTCTGTTAAAATAATTTTGGGTGATGAGATGACTGATGTGTATGCGGTTGCGCCGCTAATTGACGATTTGAAAATTGATCAAAATATTGTAAAAAAAATTAATGAATATTTTATGCAAGAAAAAGTTCAAGCTGAAGCACAATTGTTTTCTTTTGTAGACTACAACGATCCGTTGAAAGTAGCTTTAAATTATTACCAGCAACCAATGAAATTTATAGAAGAAGAGGGGTTGTTGGGGTTTTCAATTCGAGGTCGTTACGGTTATACTTCAGATAAAAAAATGCTCTTAGTTGACGTTGCCTCTATTTTAGGTCCGAATACGGTTTCAAGTATTGCCAAATCTCCTTTAATTTCTAGTAGTAAGCCAATGGGGCGAGTTTTAAAAAAAATTGTTAAACCAGAAACAGAACGTATTGTCTTTGTAAATGTTCAAAGTATTGCCACGGATTTAGGGATTGGGATGTTCGAGGAATTAGGGATGATTTTCTACAGTCAAAAAGGCCATCCTTTTCAAATCAGCGGGGGGAAGATTGGCCAAATTGCTAGTTTTTCCTATGAGGCATTTGATAAGAAATGGTTAGACTATGAATATCTTATTTTGTCTGATAAAAGAGATCAAGCCGTTTTAACAGGAAAAAAAGGAATTTCTTACCAAAATCAATCCTTAACTGGTGCTAGTCCTGAAATTGCCAAGTTTTTAGCCGGTGAGACGGAAAAAGCAGTTCACAATATTATGAACCTTTTGGGCAAAGAGAAATTAGCTGAATCAGATTTAAGCGTTGGCAATGGCTTTTCCTTTGCTTGCAATTTATTTCTGCGTAAAGTAAAGGTTTTTGAACAGCTATCAGCAATAATGGAATTGACCGATTTTGAACAACGGATTAAAAGTGCGGATTACTTTTTGATTCCTGAGGGGTATACTACGTTTCGAAAAGTCTTGTCGGATCGGAACATTCCAGCTTTAGTAATTAAGGAAGGGTTAAATACTAAAGTTGCGAGTCGTGAAACTATGGTATCCTTTCCTAAACTAGATAAAAAAAATATGGATGAAATTTTTGAAGTCTTGAAATCAACGATTCAAGTTTTGTATTTTAGAAAATAAAAATGAATAGATTGAAGGAAATCAGTGAGAATCTGATGCTGTACCCGCAACTGTATTGTGGACAAAGCAGGAGACCACGACAACATAATGTTGTTGGAAGGTCCTGCCGAGGAAGAAGCATAGCCAGGATACTTCATTCGTCGACCTTTTCGGGAATAAAAGGGTCGGTGTGTTTGCTGTCCACTTTAAAAGGGGACAAAAGAAGCACTCCGACTTTTTAGCGGAGTGCTTCTTTTTGGATTTTTTGTCGATATTCTCTAGGGGAAAGGTTGGTAACTCGTTTGAATAGTTTGCTAAAATAGCTAGATTGAGAAAATCCAAGACTATGTGCAATGCTATCAATTGACCAAGTAGAATCTTGAAGCAAAATCATCGAGCGATGGATTTTCTTCTGGTTAATATAGTCCACAAAGTTCATTCCCACTTCTTTTTTGAACAACTTACCAAAATAATAGCCAGAAAGATAAACGTGATCGGCAACTTCATCCAAAGTCATGACCTCATTTAAGTGGCGATTAATATAATCTAAGGCTTCAACTATCTCTGGACGACTGATTTTTTCTCTTGTCAATTTTGGAGATTCGAAAGGAAGAGGGCTGGCGTTTTGTTCTTTATGTTCATTATCAACATTGGTTAACTGAGATTCTGAGTGGAAGTTGGAAGCAAACATATTTGTAGGTTCGTGCACAACTAAGTGTTTTCCCAGAATATCTGAAAGGTAATAATTAATGATAATTGTTAACAATTCACTACCGGAACGGATTTTTTCAGGAGTTGTGATTGGCATATTCTCATAGGCTTCAACAAATATGGGATCATTTCGCCATTCAGTTCTTTCTTTGATGATAGGTTGGAAACTTTCTTGGTCTTCAATTCGAGTTTGACCACATAAAATAAAGCCTAGGACTTGTCCGTCAATCGTAACTGGATAGGAAAAGTCAACTAGTCCAGCGTGACAAACATATGGTGTAGCGCTGTTATTTTTGATAGAACTACGCCCGCCAAACATATCACAAGTTTGGCAGAGATGGCGCGTATCCTCATTATTTCGCATTAGCTGACAAAAGGGCGAAAAACCATAACCAGCAGTCAATTCCACACCATGAACATCAACAAGAATAGTCGCTAAGCCGGTAGCTTTGGTAAAATCACTTAAAATTTTATCTAAAATTTTCTGATTGGATTCGATATAGTCCGTATAGTCATCCAATGAAATTCCCTTCTTTCCGTTAAATCATGACAAATTCGGTTTTACACAAACTAAATTGTACTATACTTTTATGGTATCGCCTACTGAAGACTACTCTTGTTAGTTTGTTTACTAGCAAGGTTTATTTTGATTGAAAAATTTTAAATGCAACAAAATAATAGCAAAATGGTCGTTATTGGTCTTAAAAAAAAAAAATCACAAAAAAGCTATGACATTTTTGTTATAGTTTTTTTTTTTATAATCAATTTGTCAAAAAAATATTTTAGGAGGCAATACTATGCAACAAGAAGCGTTGGGATTAATTGAAACTCGTGGGTTGGTGGCATCAATCGAAGCTGCTGATGCAATGGTCAAAGCAGCCAATGTAACCCTAGTTGGTCAAGAAAAAATTGGACAAGGCTTGATTACAGTTATGGTACGTGGTGATGTAGGTGCTGTGAAAGCCGCTGTTGATGCTGGAGTTTCAGCTGCTGAATCAATTGGTGAAGTTGTTTCAAATTATGTTATTCCTCGTCCACATAGTGATGTGGAAAGTTTATTACCAGAAAGTGTTAGTGAATAGTCATGAATGTTGAAGAAGAATTAGTCAATAAGATTATGGAACGTTTAATTGCTTCTACTGATTCTTCCCAAATTGATAATAAAAAGGAGGAATCCCACATGGATAAAAAAATTAGTTCGTTAACTGAATTTGTCGGAACCGCACCCGTTGGAGATACGATTGGCTTAGTTATTGCCAATGTCGATAATCATCTATCTGAAGCAATGCATCTTAAAAAAAATTATCGTTCACTAGGGATTGTGGGTGCCCGTTCAGGTGCAGGCCCTCAAATTGTTGCTGCTGATGAAGCAGTTAAAGCGACAAATACTGAAATTGTTAGCGTTGAGTTACCCCGCGATACTAAAGGCGGCGGTGGCCATGGTGTGTTAATTATTTTCGGTGGTCAAGATGTGTCAGATGTTCGGCGGGCGGTAGAAGTGACTTTGAAAGAAACCGAACGGACCTTTGGGGATGTTTATAACAATGAAGCTGGACATATCGAATTGCAATATTCAGCGCGAGCTAGCTATGCGTTAGCTGAAGCTTTCGGTGCAGAAGTTGGTAAAGCGTATGGCTTAATTGCGGCGGCTCCTGCTGCGATTGGCGTAGTGATGGCAGATACAGCAGTAAAAGCTGCCAATGTGGAAGTTATTTCTTATGCTTCCCCTAAATACGGACAAAACTTTTCAAACGAAGTAACCATTCACATCAAAGGAGATTCCGGTGCTGTACGTCAAGCCGTCATTGCGGCTCGTGAAGTCGGAATTGACTTGTTAAATACCCTAGGTAGTGAACCTGTAAATGATTTTCCTTCATATATTTAAGGTGGAGAGCATGTTAGCGTCGATAGGAGGGTAATAAATGAAACGCTCAAAACGATTTGAAGTACTTGAAAAACGTCCCATTCACGAGGATGGGTTTGTTAAAGAGTGGATTGATGAAGGTTTTATCGCAATGGAAAGCCCTAATGATCCAAAACCCAGCATTAAAGTTGAAAACGGTGTAATCACTGAACTTGATGGAAAAAAACGTGAAGACTTTGATTTGATTGATTTATATATTGCGGAACATGGAATTGATAAAGAAAATGCGGAACGAGTTTTAGCAATGGATTCCGTTGAATTAGCTAATATGCTTTGTAATCCAAACGTGGCTCGAGAAGACATCGTTCAATTGACGTTATCCATGACCCCGGCAAAGGTTGTAGATGTTGTTAGTCAAATGAATGTTGTGGAAATGATGATGGCAATGCAAAAAATGCATCCACGTCGTAGTGTGGCAACTCAATCCCACGTTACCAATCTGAGAGATAATCCAGTGCAAATTGCTGCTGATGCTGCAGAAGGAGCATTGCGAGGATTTGCTGAACAAGAAACAACGGTTGCTGTTGCTCGATATGCACCATTTAATGCGATTTCAATTATGGTAGGGTCACAAGTGGGGCGTCCTGGTGTTTTAACCCAGTGTTCTGTGGAAGAAGCATTGGAACTTGACTTAGGTATGCGAGGCTTTACTTCATATGCAGAAACAATTTCAGTGTATGGGACAGAACCAGTCTTTACAGATGGCGATGATACACCTTGGTCTAAAGGATTCTTAGCTTCATGCTACGCTTCTCGAGGACTAAAAATGCGCTTTACTTCAGGTTCTGGCTCAGAAGTTATGATGGGGTATGCAGAAGGAAAATCAATGCTGTATCTTGAAGCTCGTTGTATTTTTATTACGAAAGCAAGTGGTGTTCAAGGCTTACAAAATGGTGCCGTTAGCTGTATCGGCATTCCCGGAAGCGTTCCTTCAGGGATTCGGGCTGTTTTAGCTGAAAACCTCATCTGCGTCATGATGGACTTAGAAGTTGCTTCAGGAAATGACCAAGCCTTTTCACATTCTGATATGCGCCGAACTGAAAAACTAATGTGCCAATTTTTACCTGGTACCGATATTATTTCCTGCGGTTATTCTGCCGTACCAAACTATGACAATATGTTTGCCGGCTCAAATACCGACATTGAAGATGTGGATGACTATCTCGTTTTCCAACGTGACTTAAAAGTTGATGGCGGGCTTCGTCCAGTGACAGAAGAGGAAGTTATTAAAATCCGTAGTAAAGCTGCTCGTGCAATTCAAGCTGTTTTTGAAGGATTGGGATTGCCCAAAATCACCGACGAAGAAGTCGAAGCAGCTACTTATGCCCATGGCTCAAAAGATATGCCAGCACGTAATTTAGTGGAAGATATGAAAGCTGCTCAAGAATTATTGGATCGTCATTTAGATGGTGCAGATATTGTCAAAGCGTTAGCCAACGGTGGTTTCCGCGATGTTGCCGAACAAGTGTTGAATTTATTAAAACAACGGGTAGCTGGAGACTTCTTGCAAACTTCTGCAATTTTTGATGATCAATGGCATGTTATCTCTGCTGTCAATGATAGCAATGATTACATGGGGCCAGGAACAGGATATCGTTTAGAAGGCAAGAAATGGGAACAAGTTAAGGATATCCCGATGGCGATGGACCCACGTTCTATTTAATAAAGAGAGAAAGGAGAAGAAAAAATGTCAGAATCAACCATCAATGAATCACTATTGCGGGCGATTATTAAGGATGTTTTAAAAGAAATGCCATTGGAAGACAAACCAGTAACATTTAAAGAAACGATTGAAAAAAATGTAGCAAAACCTGTTTCTAAGAAAGTTGCAAATGAAAATGGCGTTCCTACTCCACTTAAAGAATTGCCTTGGTTTAAACATCTCGGTGTAGCACAACCAGGCGTTGCCCAAGATGAAGTTGTAATTGCTGTTGCTCCAGGATTTGCTGAAGCAATGTCAGAAAATCTTTTAGGCATTCCTCATCAAGAAATTTTACGTCAAATGATTGCGGGCATTGAAGAAGAAGGTCTCCATGCACGAGTAATTAAAGTTTATCGAACAGCAGATGTTTCATTTGCAGCAGTTGAAGGAGATAGTATTTCTGGTTCAGGAATTTCAATCGCGATTCAGTCAAAAGGAACCACGATTATTCATCAAAAAGATTTAGAACCACTTTCAAACCTTGAATTATTCCCACAAGCGCCAACCTTAACACTAGAAACTTATCGTGCAATTGGAAAAAATGCGGCGAAATATGCAAAAGGTGAATCCCCTGATCCGGTACCAACTGTTAGTGATCAAATGTCGCGAGTTGCCTATCAAGCAAAATCAGCATTGATGCACATTAAAGAGACAAAATATGTGGTAATTGGGAAACCTGCTGAAGAAATTCAATTAGACTTTACCAAAGCATAGGAGGGAAGAAAATGGCTGAAATTGATGAATTAATCAAACGAATCACCGCACAAATGACTGAAGCAACGACAAGTAGTGAGTCAGAAACAACAACAGCTACTAAAGTAATGAAACGTAGTGATTATCCGTTATTTGAAAAACATCCTGAGTTGGTACTTTCGCCTAGCGGTAAGGGAATCAATGACATTACCTTAGAGAAAGTCTTAGCCGGTGAAGTGGATGGGAAAGATTTACGAATTACTAGTGAAACTTTAAACTACCAAGGTCAAATTGCCGATGATGCTAGTCGTGGAGCATTACAAGAAAACTTTGCCCGAGCAGCAGAATTAACGGTTATTCCCGATGAACGCTTATTGGAAATGTATGGACAATTACGTCCTTATCGTTCAAGTAAAGCAGAATTGTTGGCCATGGCAGATGAGTTAGAAACCAAATACCAGGCTAAAATCACGGCCAACTTTGTTCGTGAAGCAGCTGAACATTATGAATCACGGAAAAAGCTTAAAGGAGACAATTAGACGAGGAGACTGATGATGAAAAAAATCATAGGTGTCGACATTGGTAATTCCTCGACGGAAGTTGCCTTAGCGGATGTTTTTGAAAACGGCGAGGTAAACTTTATTGCCTCGGCAATTTCTGAAACTACAGGAATTAAAGGAACCAAAAGAAACCTGATAGGTATCCAAAAAGCGGTTCAAGCAGTATTGAAAAAAGCCAATCTCACTGCTGAGCAAATTGATTTAATTCGTATTAATGAGGCAACACCGGTCATTGGTGATGTGGCAATGGAGACCATAACTGAAACCATTATCACGGAGTCCACTATGATTGGCCACGATCCCAAGACTCCTGGTGGTGAAGGGTTAGGTATTGGCTATACCATCTCGTTGACTGATTTGATTCACCAAAGTGATAAAGAACGCAAGTATATCGTGGTTGTCCCGAAAGAAATTGACTTCGATGATGCAGCACAACTAATCAATTTGTATGTAATGAGTGACTTTGATATCACAGCTGCAATTTTGCAAAAAGACGATGGTGTCTTAATTCATAATCGCTTAAATCATAAAATACCTATTGTGGATGAAGTCGCTTTTATTGATAAAGTACCTTTGAATATGTTGGCGGCGGTGGAAGTAGCTAGTCAGGGACAAGTAATCTCGGAGCTTTCTAATCCATATGGAATTGCAACTGTGTTTCAGTTGACCTCTGAGGAAACTAAAAACATCGTACCAGTCTCCCGGGCGTTGATTGGGAACCGCTCAGCTGTAGTCATCAAGACCCCGCAAGGAGATGTGAAAGCCAGAATTATTCCAGCGGGAAACTTAGTGATCCGTGGTGAAGGACGGACGGAAAAAGTCGGGATTTCAGCCGGCGCGGAAAAAATCATGAAGGCTATTTCCAGCTTCCATTCAATTGATAACGTTACTGGGGAATCAGGGACTAATATTGGTGGAATGTTGGAACGCGTGCGTCAAACTATGGCAAATTTAACTAATAAACATCTAAAGGATATTTTTATTCAAGATTTATTAGCGATAGATACTTTTGTTCCGTTGAATGTTAAAGGTGGTTTAGCTGGTGAATTTTCACTTGAACAAGCAGTCGGAATTGCCTCAATGGTTAAATCAGATCATTTGCAAATGTCGTTAATTGCTGAGGAAATTCAAAAAGACATGGGAATTCAAGTGGAAATTGGGGGGGCTGAAGCAGAAGCAGCTATCTTAGGAGCGTTGACGACAGCCGGAACCAATAAGCCATTGGCAATTCTTGATTTAGGTGCTGGTTCGACGGATGCCTCAATCATTAACAAGGCTGGAGAGACAACGGCGATTCATTTAGCTGGTGCTGGAGATATGGTAACAATGATTATCAATTCTGAGCTAGGGATAGAAGATCGCTATCTAGCAGAAGAAATCAAAAAGTATCCTTTAGCAAAAGTTGAAAGTCTTTTCTATATTCGTCATGAAGACGGAACGGTTGAGTTTTTTGATAAAGCTTTACCAGCTAATGTTTTTGCTAAAACGGTAGTAATCACTCCTGATGGTTTTGTGCCAATTCCAGGGGACTTGAGTATTGAGAAAGTTAAGCTAGTCCGGCAAACGGCAAAAGAAAGGGTTTTTGTCACGAATACGTTGAGAGCTCTTGCTCATGTTAGTCCGACAGGCAACATCCGGGATATCCCTTTTGTAGTGATTGTTGGTGGCTCTGCTTTAGATTTTGAAGTTCCTCAATTAGTCACTGATTCCCTTTCCCATTATGCTTTAGTTGCTGGACGGGGAAATATTCGCGGCATTGAAGGACCTAGAAATGCAGTGGCTACTGGTTTGATTTTAGCTTATGCAAATGAATTGAAGGGGAGATAAGAAATGACAGTTCGCCCCACGATTTTTGTTACTAAAATGACGGAAGACGCTTTGTTAACCCCGATTTTATATGGGATTGAAGAAGAGGGAATCCCTTACGAAGAGGTTGTTACAACCAAATTAACAATTGTTGAAGCCGCGTATGAATTGGCAGTAAATTCCCCCTTATCCGTTGGGGTAGTCGTAAATAATCAAGAGGCCGTGTTGCATTATAAAAATTTACCAGCAGATGAGCCATTGTTCCAAATCGGCTTATCCACTGAAGAATTAATGAAACTAGGAACTAACGCTGCACGGTTAGTAAAGGGAATTCCCTTTAAGGGGTTAAAGGAAGTGAAATGATTGAATCAAGCATTAGGAATAATTGAAGTAGTTGGTTTTACTTGTGCAGTTAAGACTGCCGATGTCATGGCAAAAACGGCAACTGTTTCAATCATTGGAATCGAGCGTGCAAAAGGATCCGGCTGGTTGACGATAAAAATTACCGGTGATGTTGGTGCAGTAAATGCTGGTATTGAAGCCGGTAAAGCAATTGCCAAAGCCCAAGATCAATTAATCGCAGCCTT
Organism: Enterococcus sp. 2201sp1_2201st1_C11_2201SCRN_220225; assembly: GCF_040925905.1. NCBI lineage: Bacteria > Bacillati > Bacillota > Bacilli > Lactobacillales > Enterococcaceae > Enterococcus > Enterococcus sp. 2201sp1_2201st1_C11_2201SCRN_220225. The sequence goes on along the minus strand of NZ_JBCOJC010000028.1, from coordinate 6,807 downwards.
GGTGATTCCTCGTATGGCAGATGGTCTGGCAGACATTTGGCTAAAAAAAGGATTAGATGCTAGTACGCATAAAGAAACAAAAAATGTGATTGAAGCAAAATTGGAGACATTAGCCAAGGAAACTCCAGAAGAATCAGTATTAGTTGAAGCAGAGAGTTCAGAAACCTCAAAGGGGTATTACACGTGCAACCTCTGCAAAGATCCCGCTTGTCCTAGAAAAAAAGGAGAAGCAAGATCAGTTTGTATTCACTATGACGAATTAAAAAATAAGAAAGCATAAATTGGAGGAAATTATTATGAACAACGCATTAGGAATGATCGAAACAAAAGGTTTAGTTGCAGCGATTGAAGCTGCTGATTCAATGGTTAAAGCAGCAAACGTCACTTTAATTGGAACAGAAAAAATTGGTTCTGGCTTAGTTACAGTTATGGTTCGCGGTGATGTTGGTGCGGTTAAAGCTGCAGTTGATGCAGGTGCAAGCGCAGCAGAAACTGTCGGTGAAGTTTGTGCCTCTTATGTTATTCCTCGTCCTCATACAGATGTAGAAGGAATTTTACCTAAAAAAGATTAAGAGATAGAACAAAGTTAGGATGAATGAAATGAATGAAGAAGAATTAAGAAATCTAATTCGGAAGATTATTGCTGAAGAAAGCCAGCCGGTAATTCCGATTGGTGTTTCTAATCATCATATCCACTTGACGAAAGAAGATTTTGCAATTTTGTTTCCTGGACAAGAAATGACTGTTAAAGCACCTTTGAAACAACCCGGTGAATTTGCTTCCAATCAAACAGTCACCGTTGTAGGGCCAAAAGGGACAATTGAACGAGTTCGTGTTTTAGGCCCCTGTCGTGCCCATTCTCAAGTGGAATTAGCTCGAACTGAGGCTCGTCAAATTGGTGTGCCTGTTCCTATCAGAATGTCTGGAGATTTAGCTGGTACCCCAACCGTTACCGTCAAAACAGCTGATGGAGAAGTAGCAATTCAAGGCGCGATTGCCGCAAAACGTCATATTCATATGAGTGATACAGATGCCAAAAATTTTGGTGTAAAAAAAGGTGAATTAGTGAAAGTTGAAATTGCTACGGAAGGACGTAAAACAATTTATGATGATGTAGTAGTTCGGCCAGATCCTAAATTTGTTTTGGAAATGCACATTGATACAGATGAAGCAAATGCAGCAAATGTTGGTAAAGGTACAGTTGGCCATCTAATCAAAGAATAGGGAGAGCAACCAATGGATTTAAAACAGTCAAATAAAATTTTGGAGCAATTTGCAAGGATTGTAAAACAGCAAAAAGCTGTTCGAAAAGTTTCATCAAATGAACGTCTCAAAGTCGGGATTGATTTGGGGACCTCCTCGATTGTTTTGGCTGTTTTAGATCAAGATAATCTTCCTTTATATGGCGCTTTTCAATACGCAGATGTTGTTCGCGATGGTATTGTGGTTCATTACATGGAGTCGGTTCAAATTGTTAAAAAATTAAAAGCTCAAGCAGAAGAAGCGTTGGGTACCGAGCTACTGTATGCTTCAGGGGCAATTCCTCCAGGAACGGGGGTAAACGCCGAAAAAGTGGTTGCAAATGTGATTAATGACGCTGGTTTTATAGCTCAAAAAATTATTGACGAACCAACTGCAGCAGCTAGTTTTTTAGCAATCAATCAAGGTAGTGTGATTGACATTGGTGGTGGTACTACGGGAATCAGTAATTTCAAAAATGGCAATGCAATTTCTACTTTTGATGAAGCTACCGGAGGCTATCACATGTCCTTAGTTTTAGCTGGAGCGAAAAAAATATCGTTAACGGATGCAGAAATTTTAAAGCGTGAAACAAAAGAAGAAAAAGAAATTTTCGGAATCCTTCGACCTGTTGTAGAAAAAATGGCGAGCATTGCCAACCGCTACGTTGTTGCCGAAAAAACAGACCCCGTCATATTAGTAGGTGGTGCAACCAATTTTGAAGAGTTTGTACCAACCTTTGCTAAAGTCATGGATCGTCCCGTTTTACGTCCGCTTCATCCTCAGTTTGTTACGCCATTAGGAATTGCAATGGAGAACTAGGAGGCATGAAATGCAGGAAGAAAAACTAATTTCTTTAATTATTAACCGTCTCGACAAAAGGGCGAGAGCCCAGTTGGAGATAGTCTGCCAAGAAGATTTTTCAATTAAGTCCGTTCCCCATAAGAAGATTTTTTTTGACTATCATCAAATTGGGTTGATTCAAGTTCCTATTTCACTGATTCATGATCTTTACAATTTTCAAAAGGATCCTTGGACGGATTGGATTTTGACGGGTATTTCTTATCAGATTAATTTTATTTTCGACATAAACGAATACGTCCTTTCCTTTGTTCCTTGGAAAATGTTAATTCAATGGCCGATTTGCTTTCAAATAGCTGGAAATTCCGTGGTGGCGTTTAAGACTAAACTAATTAAACGTGAAGATCTTTTCCTCCTTAAAAATCAATCCTTTCTTGTCAAAACAAGCCAGCAACAGTTTACAGCTGAGGCTTTTGAATTAGTTAAGCAAAAAAAGATCACAATTGTGGAAAGGACCGATGAATCATGTATATGGGGAAAGTAGTAGGTTCAATTGAAGCTAGTCAAAAGGATGACTCTTTAGTTGGCCGAAAGTTAATGATCGTACAACAAGTAAACAGTGATGGCGATGAGATTCGTTATGAAGAAGTGGCGGCAGATACTGTAGGTGCCGGAATTGGGGAATACGTATTACTAGTCAAAGGAGCAGGAGCACGTAAAACAAAACGTGAACCTGCAGGAAATCGAGATGTGGTTGACTGTGCAATTGTTGGAATCATTGATCGTTTTAATAAGTAAGGATGTGTGTGCATGGCTATTTATACTAAAACAGGTGATAAAGGAACAACAAGTCTTTTTGATGGTCAACGAGTAAAAAAATATTCGGATCGTGTGGATACCTATGGCACTTTTGATGAATGCAATGCTTATATAAGTGTTGCTCAAAAACATTGTCAGCGCGATGAGAACGTTGAGTTATTAGAAAGAATACAATACAAGATGTTTCAGTTAGCTGGTGAAATTGCGACAGCAGACACGAGTAAATTTTATGATAAAAGTCAACAGATCTCTCAAGAAGATATTGCGGGTTTAGAATCAGTAATTGATCGTTATACTGAAAAATTACCAAAAATTACTTCATTTATTTTACCAGGAACGAGTCTTGCAGGGGCTCATCTTCACTTAGCCCGTACAGTTTGTCGCCGAGGGGAACGAATGCTGGTTCGACTGGCAGAAGATGTAGAATTGCGTCCAGAATTATTGCAATATGTCAATCGTCTGTCTGATTGTTTGTACATTCTCGCCCGTGATGAGGACAATAACGCAAAAGAAGAACAACGAATTAATGAAATAGTTAAACGATATGTCAAACAAGTAGGTGAACAAAGTGAATAATGTGGATTCATTAGTCGAAAAAGCTTTGATAATGGTTCAATCAGAGGCTCTGTTTTCAAAGTCTAACTTACAAAAAACCATTGATCAGGCTGAAGAAAAAGCGCAACAATTGGGCGTGCCCGTAACGATTTGTATTAGTGATATAGCGGGTAATCCTCGAATGCTTTATCGGATGGCTGACGCCAAACTTGTTAGTTTGACCCTAGCACCTAAAAAAGCAAATTCAGCCTTGATGATGCAAGCACCAACCAAGGATTTAAATAAAGAGACAGAACCTGGTGGCGAACTTTACCAAATGGAAACAATGTTAGAGGGAAAATTAGTCACTTTTGCTGGCGGAATTCCAATCTGTTTTAAAGGAAAGATGATTGGAGCAATTGGCGTTAGTGGAGGTTTAGTTTCAGAAGATCAAACAATTTGTGAAACTGCAGTGGCAGCTTTCTTAAAAGGAGAATAAATCATGGCAACAATTGAAGAACAAATTAGAAAAATTTTGGCTGAAGAATTAGCTAATAAACAAACTACTGCAAGCTGCTCTGGTAATAAAGGGGTATTTCCTACTGTTGATGGAGCAGTTGCTGCCGCTAAAGCAGCTCAAGAAATTTACGTTGATGCTTCTATTGAAACACGGAACAAAGTGGTAGAAGCAATCAAAGCAGGATTTACAAACTCCTTAGAATATATTGCAGAAGAAATTGTGAAAGAAACGGGCATGGGCACAAAAGAAGCCAAAGTCCAAAAATTACAAAACGCTTTGTTTAATACACCGGGTACTGAAGACTTAACCCCAGAAGTTCAAACTGGTGACGGTGGTTTAATCATGTATGAGTATGCCCCATATGGAGTACTTGGTGCAGTTACACCAAGTACCAATCCAGTTGAAACTGTAATTGCCAACGCCATCATGATGCTAGCTGGCGGGAACACTGTCTACTTTAGTGTCCATCCGGGTGCGAAGGCGATTTCTCGTTGGGCCGTGGAAAAAATTAATGAATTTGTTTACGATGCTGTAAAATTAGAAAATTTAGTAGTTACCATTGAAACACCTTCCATCGAAGCTGCTCAAGAAATGATGCAACATCCAGATATTGCTGCTTTAGTAGTAACTGGTGGCCCTGGTGTTGTTCATCAAGCAATGACGAGTGGTAAAAAAGCGATTGGTGCTGGTGCTGGTAATCCACCAGCAATGGTTGATGAGACAGCTAATGTAGCACTTGCAGCTCATAATATTGTTGATTCGGCTTCTTTTGATAACAATATTTTGTGTACTGCTGAAAAAGAAGTTGTTGCAGTGGCAAGCATTAAGGACGAGCTAATTCGCTTAATGCAACAAGAAGGTGCTTTTTTAGTCACAAGCCCTAAAGACATCGAAACGTTAACTACAATCACATTACGTGAAAATGGTACACCAAGCCGTAAATTTATTGGGAAAGATGCAACCTTTATTTTGGATGAAGCTAAAATCAGTTATACTGGTCAGCCAAAATTAATCATTTTAGAAGCACCAAAAGATCATCCGTTAGTAGTTAAAGAAATGTTGATGCCGATTGTACCGGTTGTTTCAGCAAAAGACTTTGATGAAATGTTGGCAATTGCTGTTGAAGTGGAAGGTCAAAACCACCATACTGCTTCTATCCACTCAGAATATCTACCAAACATTAACAAAGCAGCGCACCGAATCAATACTTCAATCTTTGTAGTAAACGGTCCAACTTATTCAGGTACTGGAGTTGGCTTTACCGGAGCTTCTGCGTTAACTATTTCTACGCCAACAGGAGAAGGAACTACAACTGCTAAAACATTTACTCGTCGTCGTCGTTTGAATTCACCTGAAGGATTTTCAATGAGAGTTTGGAGAGATTAAAATGAATCAATTGATCATTCCCACAAAAATTTATTCTGGAACCGATAGCTTATCGGTTCTAGAAACAATTCAAAATGCTCGCGTTTTGATGGTATGTGATTCCTTTTTACCTGGAAGCGAGAGTTTGAGACACATTCAACAATATGTGTCTGCAACAAATTCAGTAACCCTTTTTTCTGATGTAAAACCCGATCCACCCCTTGAGAATATTATGGCAGGTGTGTCGGTTTTTGAATCAGCTAAGCCTACAGTGATGATTGCCATTGGTGGTGGCTCAGCCATTGATACAGCAAAAGCTATTCGCTTTTTTGGTGAAAAAATGGGTTACTCCTTGGTAGAAAACTTTATTGCAATTCCCACAACAAGTGGAACTGGTTCAGAGGTAACTAATACAGCTGTTGTCTCTGATACGAAAAATGGAGTGAAATTCCCGATTATTAACAACCACTTGATTCCAGATGTGGCCTTATTAGAACCTACATTGGTGATGAGTGCACCTAAAAGTGTTACAGCTTTTTCAGGATTGGATGTATTAACCCATGCTTTAGAATCATTAGTAGCAAAAGATGCAGATCTTTTTACTGATGCTTTAGCTGAAAAGTCAATTGACACAATTTCAAATCAATTAGTATCTGCCTATCAAGAAGGAGAAAATGTAGAGGTTCGCCAAAGAATTCATGAAGCTTCTTGTGCTGCTGGACTAGCATTCAATAGTGCTGGCCTAGGGATTTGCCATTCCTTAGCTCATCAACTAGGAGCTAAATTTCATGTTCCGCATGGCTTAGCTAATGCAATGCTTTTACCTTATGTGGTTGCTTTTAATGCTCAAGATGCAGCAGTAGCCAAAAAATATGCCCGAGCAATTACGAAAGCTCATATAGGTACACCAACATTAAGTGACAATTTATTAATCAAACGGCTACAAAAGCATATTTTTGGAATGATGCGTGAAATGAATTGTCCTAAAAACCTTAAAGAATTTGGAATTTCAGAAAAGGATGTTCTTGAGAATATGGATTGGCTTGTGCAACATGCTAAAGAAGATGGCACATTCCCAGGAAATCCAATTGTACCCACAGATGATGAATTAAAAAGCATCATTGAAAAAATTATTAAATAAGGAGTATCTTTATGGAAGAATATTTAGGTGAGTTTATGGGGACAATGGTGCTAGTTGTACTCGGGATTGGACTCAGTGCTAGTGTGAATTTAAAAAATGCATATGCCAAAGGCGCTGACTGGCTCTACATTTGTTTTGGATGGGGATTAGCTGTAGCGTTTGGTGTCTATGTTTCTGGTGCTTTTGGTGCAGATGGTCATTTAAATCCAGCTGTCACCTTAGCTTTTGCTGCTTTTGGATTATTTGCAAAAGGAAAAGTTATTGGTTATATCGTTGCACAGTTTCTAGGGGCTTTTTTAGGGGCTGTGATTATTTTGATTCATTATTATCCTCATTTCCAAATGTCTAAAACGGAAGAAGAAGGAAATATTGTTGGTATTTTCAGTAC